>JASJMK010000053.1:0-3957 GCA_037619625.1 Actinomycetes bacterium | reverse complement strand
GAAGTAGATGTCGAAGGACTTGGAAATGGTCCAATCGCGGCATTCTGCAATGCCATGGCGCAAGTTGGTGTTGATGTAAAAGTCTTGGATTACCACGAACATGCCATGAGCAGTGGTGGCGATGCGCAAGCTGCCTCATATGTTGAGTGTGCTGTATCTGGACAGACACTCTGGGGAGTAGGCATTGACTCCTCGATCGTAACTTCATCGCTAAAGGCAGTAGTCTCAGCAGTAAACCGAGCACATCGTGAGCAGGAGAATAAAAATGATTAGTCGCCACCTTCGATTAACTTTTCCCGAGGCCCAAGTTGCGCAGCCGGTTATTTATCATGTCGTGAAGGACTTCAATGTCATACCAAGTATTCGTCGGGCCGCAATTGAAAATCACTTTGGTTGGATGATTGTTGAATTCAAAGGCGAAGTTGCTGATCTTGATGCCGCGCAGGCTTACCTTGAGGGTCTAGGGGTAGAAATTTCCCAAGCAGAAGGCGACATTCTCGCGGGTTAATCTCTGCGAAAAAACTCTTATTCTTCGATTTTCACATTTGGAAATTTAGAAAATACAACTGAGTTGGTCTGAGATCCATCGCGTTTTGTCATGGCGTCACGCAACAGAGTTTCCATTTCAAATCCCGCCTTCAGCAAAGTTTTTTGGGAAGCACTGTTATCGGGCAAAGTAAGCGCGCTCACTCTTCGAAATCCAATTCCAAAAGCGAAATTACTTAACATTTCAACAGCATGTGCAGCAAGTCCCTCGCCTCTGGCCGCTGGGCTAACCCAGTAGCCAATCTCGCCAATGTGATCAAATTCCTTAATGTTGTGCAAACTAACAGACAAAACTAATTCGCCATTTCGAATCCCAGCTAAGGAAATCGCACTTCGATCCTGGTAGCTCTTGGATCGAGACTTAATCCAAAAATCGGCAATTTCGCGGGTATATGGAAGTGGCACTGTGGTGAATTCTTGAATCGCTGGATCTTGGCATATCTGGGTAACGTGCTGGGCATCTTGGATATCCCATGGCCGCAGCATTAAGGTCTGGTCCACCAAAACTGGCTCACTTACTGGCCAAGAAATCATGTGGCAACTATGCCACAAGCCATGTCCCAGTAGATAGTCTGGAGTCACTTCAAAGGAGTGATTATGGCTAACGCTTTCTGGCATGGCTTTGCCGACATGCATGCAATTTCCAAGAATGGTCCACTTGTTATGACTAAAGGTGAAGGCTCTTGGGTTTGGGATGAAAAGGGCAAAAAGTATTTCGATGCGGCCGGCGCACTTTGGTACATGAATGTTGGTCATGGCCGAAAAGAAATTGGCGAAGCAATGGCAGCGCAGGCCAGCAACATTGCTTCTTATTCCTCATTTGGTGAGTGCACTACTGCTCCTACGATTGAGTTAGCAGATTTAGTAGCTTCAATTTCTCCAGTTCCAGACTCTAAAATATTTTTCACATCCGGTGGTAGTGACAGTATTGATACTGCGCTCAAGATGTCGCGTCGCTATTGGACACTGCAAGGTAAGCCAAGTAAGAAAGTAATCGTTTTCCGCGAAAACGGTTATCACGGTATGCACGCAGGTGGCACATCAATTGCTGGTATCGGGCCAAACAACGATGGCTACTCAGAATTAGTTGAAGATGTAGTTCAAGTTCCCTGGGATGATGCCGAAGAAATGATTGCAACCATCGATCGCATCGGTGAAGATAACATTGCAGCATTTTTCTGTGAGCCAATTCAAGGTGCTGGTGGCGTTCGCATTCCACCTGATCTTTATCTTCAAACTGTTCGTAAAGCCTGTGCGGAACGAAACATTTTGTTTGTGGCCGATGAGGTCATCAATGGCTTTGGTCGCTGTGGCGACTGGTTTGCCTCAACGCGTTATGGCTTACAGCCTGATCTAATCGCCGTAGCAAAAGGATTAACTTCCGGATATGCACCAATGGGCGCGGTTATTGCAGCCCCTTCGGTTTGGGAAACGTTTTACTCAGAAACAGCTGGCGTATTTCGTCATGGGTATACATATGGTGGTCATGCCACAGCAGCAGCAGCTGGAGTAGCAAACATCAACATCATGATGCGCGAGCAACTTCCATCACATGTTGCCAAACTTGAAGACAAGTTCGCCACTGCGCTTCGCAGTTTGGAAGACTTGGATGTCGTAAGTGAAGTTCGCACTGGCGTTGGCTTCCTCGGTGGTATCCAAATGGCAGATCCAGCCATGGCGCCAGCAATGTACGCCAAGTGTCGGGATGTGGGTGTAATTTCCCGCGCAATCTGGGGTGGCGCATTACAAGTAGCGCCGCCGCTAACTACGACAGCAGATGAAATTGATCAGATGGTGGCGCTATTTCGTGAAGGTTTAACTAGTTAGTTGAAACTTCACTAGCGTTTACTGCGCCCGGAACTTCTCGGCCAGCAAATGCTGCGACTACTGATTCCGCAACGGCAATTCCAGCTTTTTCTTGAGCTTCTTCAGTGGATGCGCCAAGATGCGGAGTTGCAACGACGTTGTCCAGTGCAAATAATGGTGAATCAGTGCAAGGCTCCGTTGCATAAACATCAAGACCCGCGCCAGCAATCTTGCCTGACTGCAGGGCCTTAAATAAATCTGCTTCATTAAGTACGCCGCCGCGGGCAGCATTAATTAAAAACGCCGATGGCTTCATTTTTGAAAGTGCGGCTGCGTTAATTAGACCCGACGTCTCAGGAGTCTTTGGGATGTGGATAGTTACAAAATCAGATTGGCTTAAAAGTTCATCCAGGGAAACCATCGTGATCGAGGGTCCGCCGCTTGGAGCAGTTTTCACATAAGGGTCGTAAGCAACAAACTTCATATCAAAGCCAACTAATCGCTGGGCAACAAGTAAACCAATTTTGCCCATCCCGATGATGCCAACAGTTTTACCCTGTAGTTCTACTCCCCCAAATTGGGAACGCTTCCACTTACCATCCCGCAATGCCAGATTTGCCGGCACAACGTTTCGGGCAACTGCCAAAAGTAAAGCAACCGCTAACTCAGCGGCCGAAACAATGTTGCTCGTTGGTGCATTTACTACCAGTACGCCAGCATTGGTGGCAGCTGGGATATCAACATTGTCCAGTCCAACTCCTGCGCGAGCGATGATCTTCAGATTCGGCGCAGCTGAGATCGCTTCCGCATCTAACTTCGTTGCGGAGCGAACCAGAACAGCATTAGCTTGGGCAAGGGCTGGAAGTAATTCATCCCGATTCGCGCCATCACAGTAACGAATTTCAAAACCATCACCAAGAACTGCAATTGTTGCAGGGGATAGCTCTTCAGCAATAAGAACAATTGGTTTTGACATAACTTGATTCTAAGTCACTCCAAAGAAATTGATCTGCAAAGATTTCGCAGCCACAACTACCAGAAGTCTGGTTCTTCATCCGTTGCTCGCCAACAATGCCAAGCCACCACACTTCGATATGGCGATAAGTGATCCGTCACACCTATTACTTCTTTCTCAGTCGGGGTGTATCCAAGTCCCTGAATAATTCCCCAACCGCGCCTGACACCTAAATCCCCAATAGGCCAAACATCCATACGCCCTAGGCGAAACATCATGAACATTTCTACAGTCCAACGCCCTATACCCCAGAATTGCGTGAGTGCCTTGACCACTTCATCGTCGGGCAATTCGCCTACTGACTCTAAATCAAAGCCCTCAACTACTGCCTGACTCAACTCGAGAATAGTTCGAGCTTTTGCATTACTTAATCCAACTTCGCGCAGTTGCAAGTGACCAAGTTTAAGAAGTTTTGCTGGCTTTACTGGGGAACCACTTTTAGCGATTAACCGGTGGGTTATGGTGTCCGCTGCTTTTCCAGAAACTTGTTGACCAATAACTGCAAAAATTATCGTCTCAAAGTGAGAGTTGTGTGCTGGTTCTTTTGAAACTGGATAAAGCGGAGCGTTCTCCAAGAATCGTCCTAGTCG
>JASJMK010000052.1:0-6372 GCA_037619625.1 Actinomycetes bacterium | reverse complement strand
GCTGCAATCCAGCAGTTAACTGGTTACTTCACAGAAACTAACCGCAAACCAGTTGATGATGTTTCAAAGTCATCGTTAACCGGACCTGCAACTGTAATTCTTGCGGGTATCTCACTCGGTATGGAATCTGCTGTTTACTCCGCGCTATTAATTGGTACCGCTTTATACGGCGCGTATTTATTAGGTGGGGCCTCGGTAATTCTTGGTCTCTTTGCGATTGCACTAGCCGGTACCGGCTTGCTCACAACTGTTGGCGTCATCGTTTCGATGGATACTTTCGGACCAGTTTCTGATAATGCTCAAGGTATTGCCGAAATGTCTGGCGATGTCCACAGCGAAGGCGCACAGGTACTAACTAATCTTGATGCAGTTGGTAACACAACAAAGGCAATTACCAAGGGAATCGCAATTGCGACTGCGGTGTTTGCGGCAACTGCATTGTTCGGTGCATTCCGCGACGCGGTTACAATTGCGGCAGCAAGTTATACCGGACCTGATATGCAATACAAGGCAGTACTTGATATTGCAAACCCAGCAAATCTGTTCGGCTTATTAATCGGCGCAGCAGTTGTATTCATGTTTAGCGGTCTTTTGATAAACGCAGTCTCGCGCGCAGCTGGATCAGTGATTTTTGAAGTTCGTCGTCAGTTCCGTGAGAAGCCAGGAATTATGGCTGGAACTGAACTTCCGGATTACAGTCGCGTTGTTGACATCGTGACAAAAGATTCATTGCGCGAACTAGCAACCCCAGGCCTACTTGCAGTACTTACCCCGATTGCAGTTGGTTTTGGACTAGGTATTGGAGCCCTTGGTTCCTTCTTGGCTGGCACGATTGCAACTGGAACTTTGATGGCAGTTTTCCTATCCAACTCAGGTGGCGCTTGGGATAACGCTAAGAAGTTCGTGGAAGATGGACACTTTGGTGGCAAGGGTTCGGATGCGCACGCAGCAACCGTAATTGGCGACACTGTTGGCGATCCGTTCAAGGACACTGCTGGTCCAGCTATTAATCCATTGCTCAAGGTAATGAACTTAGTGGCGTTGTTGATCGCTCCGGCTGTAGTGGCTATGAATTTGGAGGGTGACACTCTGACTCGAGTAGGCATCACTGTTGCGGCAACTTTGGTAATTGTTGTCTCAGTAATCATTTCAAAGCGTCGTCCAATCACAGTTGGCGAGGAAGCACCAGTTTCCTAAATCTGTCTTCAAGCTAGTTAGATCTAGTACACCCCAGCTAATTGCTGGGGTGTACTTTTTTGCCCAATTAACTCAATGTTTTAGCGGAATTATGCGTAATACACAGGTGGTCTCGACTCGCGGGCAAATGTCCTCAGTTTGACAATGCCCCCACTTCATAAGGCACACTCTCGGAGATAGCGCTTTTGACTCTATATATAGAGTCTTTGGCATTTGCCGAAGGGAACCCTTTTGTCGACACCACATCGTCTGGTTATCGTGGAATCGCCAGCCAAGGCCAAAACGATCCAGAAATACCTTGGTCCAGGTTATGAAGTGACGGCCTCAGTCGGTCACGTTCGCGACTTGCCCGAACGCGCTATCGACGTACCAGCAGAAATAAAAAAGCAACCTTGGGGCCGAATGGCCATTGACGTTGAGGATGACTTCACTCCGTATTACGTAGTGAGCTCAAAAAAGAAGGACAAAGTTGCTGACTTAAAGCGCATGCTGGCAGATGCCGATGAATTATTGCTAGCAACCGACGAGGACCGCGAAGGTGAGGCCATTGCTTGGCACTTGATGGAACTCTTGCGCCCAAAGGTTCCAGTGCGCCGTATGGTGTTCCACGAAATTACGCCAGAAGCAATTCGCCATGCTGCTGAATCAACACGCGATATCGACATGCAGTTGGTCAACGCGCAGGAAACACGTCGATTGATCGACAGACTTTATGGATTTGAAGTATCCCCAGTGCTTTGGCGCAAAGTTCAAGCAGGACTTTCTGCGGGACGCGTGCAGTCAGTAGCAACGCGGTTGATTGTTGAACGCGAACGTGAGCGCATTGCCTACAAGCGTGCTTCCTATTGGGACATTGAAGGTAGCTTTGATCCACAGTCATTTAGCGCAAATTTAGTTGCAGTTGGTGGCAAGAAGATTGCGCAAGGCAAAGACTTTGATACGTTAGCTCAACTTAAAGACGCGAGCCTTGTTCATTTAGATGAATCAACTGCAAAAAGTTTGTGTGAATCATTAACGGGCGCAAAATTTGAAGTCCGTTCAGTTGATGATCGTCCTTACTCAAGCAAACCTAAAGCACCATTTATGACTTCAACGATGCAACAAGCTGCGTCAGGACGATTGAAGTGGGGAGCGCAGCGCACTATGCGTGTGGCACAAGCGTTGTACGAACGCGGTTACATAACTTATATGCGTACCGACTCAACAACTCTTTCTGATACCGCACTAAATGCAGCCCGCACACAAGCAGCCCAACTTTATGGAACAGATCACGTATCAGAGGCACCGCGTCGTTACGATCGAAAAGTAAAGAACGCGCAAGAAGCGCACGAAGCAATTCGTCCAGCTGGAGATGTGTTTCGCACACCAGCTGAAGTTGCTGGCGAATTAGTTGGCGATGAATTCGCACTGTATGACTTAATTTGGAAACGTACAGTTGCCAGTCAGATGGCTGATGCTAAAGGCACAACTGCAACGATTCGCATTGGCGCAACCAGTAGCGATGGCCGGGACGCAGAATTCTCAGCGAGTGGAACGGTAATTACTTTCCGTGGTCACATGGCTGCCTACGATGACGCAGACGAAGATCAGGACGAAAAGAACGATGCTCGTCGCTTACCTGCCGTCAAGGTTGGAGATTCAGTAACAGCCATTTCACTTGAGCCAAGTGGTCACACCACTAATCCACCAGCGCGTTATACCGAAGCAACTCTGGTTCAAAAACTCGAAGAACTTGGGATTGGCCGACCTTCAACTTATGCAGCGATTGTTAGCCGCATCATTGACCAGGGTTATGTTTGGAAACGTGGTAGCGCTTTAGTGCCACATTTCTTAGCATTCACAGTTACTCGATTGATGGAAGAAAACTTCACCCAACTTGTGGATTATGACTTCACTGCCTCACTTGAAGAGGTTTTGGATGAAGTAGCAAGTGGCAATCAAGGGCGCCTAGAAGTTCTTAAGCGTTTCTATTTCGGTGAAAAAACTGAAGGCTCAATTTTTCCTGGGCTGGCTCCACTGGTAGCGGTCTATAGCGACATTGATGCGCGCGCAATGGCCTCGCTACCAATTGAAGGCCACGAAGGCATAGTACGTGTTGGTAAGTATGGTCCCTATCTAGAGCGAGGCGAAGGCGAAACTTTGCAACGGGCGAATATCCCACAAGATTTAGCTCCTGATGAAATGACTGCAGAAAAGGCCGAAGAGCTTTTCAATGCACCATCCGGTGAGCGTGAACTTGGTGTCGACCCAGAAACTGAACGAACCCTGATGGCAAAAACTGGCAGGTTCGGCCCTTACTTCACTGAAGTTCTGCCAGAGGGTTCACCAAAGAAGGAAAAGCCACGGACAGCATCATTGTTCTCAACTATGGATGTGGAGCAAGTCACGTTAGAGGACGCGCTTCGCATGTTCACTTTGCCGCGTGAGATTGGACTTGATCCAACCGAGGGCGAGCCGATCACTTCCCAGAATGGTCGCTACGGTCCATACCTCCTCAAAGGTAAAGAATCTCGTACCTTGCCAGATGAGGAATCAATCTTTGGTTGCACCTTAGAAGAAGCGTTGGCTTTATTTGCGCAGCCAAAACTTCGTCGTGGCCGCGGTCAAGCTGCCCCGCCTCTTAAGATCGTCGGCGTTGACCCATCAACTCAAAAAGAAGTTGTTGTTCGCGAAGGCCGATTTGGTATCTACATAACTGATGGCGAAACAAATGCATCCCTACGTGGCGGCGACTCAGTAGAAACTATTTCTATCGAGCGGGCATCCGACTTACTGGCTGAACGTCGTGCTGCGGGTCCATCAGTTAAGAAACCAGCCGCGCGCAAAGTGGCAGCTAAGAAACCACCAACTAAGAAGAAAGCCGCCACCAAGAAAAAGTCTGCAGCCAAGAAAGCTGTTGGAAGCACCAAAGTAGTTAGTGGCGCAGCAGCGAAAAAAGCAGCAGCGAAAACTAAGACTGGTGTTGGAAATGTGGCGGCAGAATCTGACGTCACTCCGGTTGGCTAGGGTTTACTTGTGAGTAATGGATTGTTTATTGCCATAGAAGGCGGCGAAGGTGCGGGTAAATCCACGCACTCAAAACGGTTAGCGCAATATCTAGAATCCATAGGCCATGAAGTTGTTTTAACGCGCGAGCCTGGCGGCACACCAACTGCGGAGAAAATTCGAAATATTTTGTTGGACCCAGAAATTACGGACATGCCAGACCACACTGAGGCTCTGTTATTCGCAGCTTCTCGAGCTGATCATGCCGCTAACTTAATTCGACCAGCACTAGAGCGCGGCGCAACAGTTATCTGTGATCGTTACTTCGATTCCTCGGTTGCCTATCAGGGTTACTCGAGAGGTCTTGGCGCGGAAAAGATTCGAGATTTAAGTCTCTGGGCAACGGATAATTTGATTCCTGATTTCACAATCTATTTAGATGTGCCAGCTGAAGCCGCGCAAGAGCGCATGGATGGCACTGATCGCATGGAAATTCAATCTCGTGATTTTCATGAGGCAGTCCATCAAGCATTCCGAGAGATTGCTGCTGCCTCGAAGTTCCCAAACGTTTTAATTGATGCAACCGCGCCCAAAGATGATGTTCAGGCAGCTGTTCAGGCAGCGGTTGCCGGAGTATTAGCTTCTCGATGAAAGTCTTTGAGTCCTTAATCGGACAAGAACAAGCGGTGCAAGAAATGCAACGCGCCACAATTGATGCAGCCAAGCTTTCAATTGGCGAACGTGGCGATGCCATGACTCATGCTTGGTTGATTACCGGTCCACCAGGAAGTGGCCGAAGCACATTGGCCCTGGCTTTTGCGGCGTCATTAGTTTGTTCAAACGGTGGCTGCGGTGACTGCATTGACTGCCGCAACGTAGCTGCAGGTATGCATCCTGATGTGGAACACATAGTTCCAGAAGGCATTGTTTATAAAGTAAGTGAAACGCGAAGTTTGGTAGAACGCGCAGCACTCCTGCCAACACGCTCACCTTGGCAGGTCATCGTTGTGGAAGACGTAGATCGGTTTCGCGTTGATGCGGCTTCGACCTTACTCAAAACTCTTGAGGAGCCGCCACCACAAACCGTTTGGTTGCTATGTGCGCCGACAGTTGATGATGTTTATCCAACTATTCGCAGCCGCTGTCGCCACGTCTTGCTAAACACACCAACTCTGTCTGCCATTGCAGACCAATTAACTTTGCGATTTGGTATTAATCCAGCGATGGCTGCTTTTGCAGCGCGCGCAGCCCAAGGGCATATCGGGCGCGCTCGAGCTATTGCCACCGATGAAAGCGTGCGGTTGCGACGAAAGCAAACTCTTGAAATACCCTCTAATCTTCGAGCAGTGAGTTCGTGCTTTGAATTAGCTAACACGATTGTGGCTAGTGCAAATGCTGATGCGGATGCAATAGTGAGTCCACTAGATGAACAAGATGACCAAGATATTAGAACTGCCTATGGCGAAGGCGCCGAGGGTAAGGGCTTAAAAACGGTAGAGCGGCAGATGAAAAGTTCGCTTAAGACTCTGGAAGATCGCATTAAAGCCCGCCGCCGCCGAGTTGTAAGCGATCAATATGATCGCGTCCTTTTGGACCTAACGGGGTATTACCGAGATGTCTTAGTTGTTCAATCGGGCGCCAATGTGGAATTGATAAACGAAGAGATGCGCGAAGCAATTCAGCGAGTGGCCAGTGTGTCCGATGAATCCGCCACGTTGCAACAAATTGCTGCGATTACTGAAACTCGGGATCAAATCGTGGCCAACGTTAACCCATTAAACGCATTTGAGTCACTGCTGGTATCGCTTCGGGATCCAAAGTTAAATTCAATTGTTGGCTAATTTTTCAAACCATCATCACTGGATGAGGGCCAAGACCGACACATTTAGGGGACTAGTTGCGTAAATTTCTTGCCACAATCGCGGTATTTTTGCTGATCATTTTTTCAGTGTTGGGTTATCGCCTTATTGCAGACTCGTCCACTAACTCAAATACGCCAAAGCCAGTTGCCAGTCCTGCGGCTTCAGTAGATCCCGGACTTGAAGCGTTTTACGCTCAAACTCTTGAGTGGTCCGATTGCAGTGACGGATTTGAATGCTCAGTTTTTGCAGCCCCCATTGATTATGCAAATCCTGAAAATGGAGATCTTAGTATTTCAGTGATCAGAAAAGTTACAACTGGCCAGTCACT
>JASJMK010000051.1:0-8332 GCA_037619625.1 Actinomycetes bacterium | reverse complement strand
TTGCCCAAAAATGGCTGGCTAGCGGACTATGGCCTGTTAGTTGTGGAGCGGGGTTCAAAATCAAAGGTGATTTGGCCAGAAAGCATTGAACAACTTCGAGAAAAGTTTTATGGTGACACAACTATTTGGTACGGTCAGTATCTGGAAGATGCTTAAGTACTGCTACTTGGCTTGCATGAGCAAAACCAGAACGAGCGGATCAACAAAGAAAAGGTGAGTGAAATGTCAAAAGACAAAGTTCGAAAAGCCGTTTGTCCCGGCTCTTTTGATCCCGTAACTTTTGGTCACCTGGATGTTTTTGCCCGCGCCGCCGAACAGTTCGACCATGTAACTGTTGCAGTACTGCAGAACAGCACAAAAGCTGGATTGTTCACCATGGAGCAGCGCATTGAAATGATTACTGAATGTGTTAAGCCATATCCAAACATCGTGGTTGATACTTTCAAGGGCTTATTAGTTGATTACTGCCGCGATCATGGAATTAGCGCAATTTTTAAAGGACTGCGAGCTGTTTCGGATTTCGATTATGAACTTCAAATGGCCCAAATGAACTCCCGGCTAGGCGTGGACACCCTGTTTGTGGCCACCAATCCGGAGTACAGCTTCCTGTCTTCAAGCATCGTAAAGGAAATAGCCAAATTCGGCGGGGATGTGGCTGGATTGGTTCCAGAAAACGTCCACCAGGCATTGAAAGCCCAACTTCCCCAAAAATCCTAATTTTGCGCGTGTTCGGCTGATGCCTCGATTTGGGAGTGCCACTAAAAACGCGCTAATCTAGCCATTGGTCTTTCACGAGGCCGAATGAGCCATACTTCCAGCGAGGAATACTGTGTCTACCCTCGATCCAAGCTCGCCGCTAGTTCTAGATGCTAGAACTTTAGGGCGACGTGCTGGATCGATGAAGAAACTAGATTTCTCGGTGGCAGCCCCGGCTGATCTCGGCGTCGGATTGATTGCAGTCCCACCAGGATCTGAAATTGAGTTTGATCTCAGGCTTGAATCAGTAATTGATGGGGTGCTCGTCACCGGTAGTGCTTTATTGACGGTAGCGGGTGAATGTTCACGGTGCTTGGAACCGTTGTCTTTCGATACGGAAGTCGACCTTCAAGAACTTTTTGAATATCCCGCCACTGATTCCAGAGGCCGCCAGATTGAATCTGGTAGCGATGACGAGGAACAACCGAAGCTAGATGATGATCTAATCGATCTAGAGCCGGTTATTCGCGACGCAGTGTTGTTGGCTATGCCGCTAGCTCCACTGTGCCAACCTGATTGCGCAGGATTGTGCATCACTTGTGGTGAAAACCTCAATGATGTGAGTGATCATTCGCATGAAGAAACTGATCCGCGTTGGGCAAGTCTTGCGAATCTTAAGGATTTAATCGAAGAATAAGATCGACGTTTTGAACTAAAGAGTTTGAATCGACAACCTGAAAGGATGGCAGACCGTGGCCGTTCCCAAGCGTAAGACTTCTCGTAGCAACACCCGTCACCGTCGTTCCGCATGGAAGGCAACTGCCGCAAACCTTGCTACTTGCGATCGTTGCCGTGCGCCAAAGTTGCAGCACACTGCTTGCCCAACTTGTGGCACATACGACAAGCGCCAGGTCCTTAGCGTTTAATCGTCGTGGCCGCGTCCACATCGAACGATCAGCTGTATGACCGACTGGGTCTAGTTTTCGATGCCCAGTTACTTGAGTTAGCTCTCACCCACAGGTCTTTTGCCTACGAGTCAGGCGGATTACCTACTAATGAGCGACTTGAGTTTTTAGGCGACGCCGTACTTGGTGTGGTTGTCACTGATGCGCTGTATCACCGGTACCCAGATTTACCTGAAGGCAATCTGGCAAAACTTCGTTCCGCTGTTGTTAGTGCTCGCGCATTGGCCGTTCAAGCGCGCCGGCTAGGCCTTGGCGAATTTATCCGACTAGGTCGCGGCGAGGAAACAACGGGCGGCCGAGACAAATCTTCAATCTTGGCTGACACCCTCGAGGCAGTTCTCGGCGCAGTTTATATTGACTTGGGCATTGAGGTCTCGCGCGAATTAATTCTTCGCTTACTAGATGAGCAACTTGCCCAAGCTGCTGAACTTGGCGCTGGCCTAGATTGGAAAACTTCGCTACAAGAGTTAACTGCAGAACTAGGTCTGGGTGTTCCGGTTTATGCAATTTCGGAATCCGGACCAGATCATGCCAAGCAATTCGTTGCCCAAGTTGTTATTGCGAAGCAAAAATACGGCCATGGCACTGGAAGTAACAAAAAAGAAGCCGAGCAAGAATCCGCAGCTAGCGCCTACGCCGAACTTGTGGCGCAACGCGACGCCGAAGTTAATTAACCCTGGCTGGTAGACATGCCGGAATTACCTGAAGTTGAAGTTGTTCGCCGGGGGATTGACACCTGGGTTAGCGGGCGAACCATTGAAACTACGCAAGTTTTACATTCCCGCGCAGTACGCAATCACACTGGCGGGTCAAAAGATTTTGCGCGACGCTTAGCGGGCCGAACTGTTGTCTCAGTAAATCGCCGCGGGAAATTTATGTGGCTCAGTCTTGATGATGATCATGCCTTGGTAACTCACCTTGGAATGAGCGGACAAGTTTTAGTTCAGCCACTTGATGCGGAACCCGAAAAACATATGCGAGTTCGCTGCACTTTTACTGACGGTGGTCGCGCTATGCATTTTGTGGATCAACGTACGTTTGGTGGAATGGCTATCCATGAATTAGTTGAAGTTGATCATGGCCAATGGGTGCCTGATCCGGTAATTCATATTGCGCGTGATCCACTTGATCCATTTTTTGATCCGGATTCATTTGTCACGGGGATTCGAAAGAAAAATACTCAAGTCAAGCGGGCAATTTTGGATCAGACTTTAATTAGTGGAATCGGAAACATCTATGCCGATGAATCCCTTTGGCGCGCAAAGATTCACTGGGCCACGCCGACTAATCGTTTAACGAAAATCCAAGCGGCGACGTTGCTGAAACATGCAACTGAAGTGATGGTTGAAGCACTGGAACAAGGCGGAACTTCATTTGATTCGCTGTATGTAAATGTGAATGGGGAAAGTGGGTATTTCTCCCGTGAACTAAATGCCTACGGCCGCGAAGGTGAACCCTGTGACCGCTGTGGCAGCATCATGCTGCGTGAGGCATTTGCAAACCGCTCATCATTTCGGTGCCCACGTTGTCAACGTAAGCCCAGAGTCTGACAGGCTATTGGCTGTGGGAATTGATAACCTGCCGATCTTGCGATGTGGCTGTGACTCGCTGTGACATACATGCCAGTAGATGGAAAACCCGATCGGGTTCATGTTGGTGCTCGCGCGCTAAATCTCGATGACTGGATTGAAATAAATCAAGATTATGAATCTAATGTTGCCTACAAATCAACATTACTGAGCACCAAACATGATGAAGTTTTCGTTTCACTGCCAATGGGAGATCACGGGTCCCGTGAAGTACTTGCGTTAATTAGCGAACACTTACCCCGAGTTTTTCCGCAACGTTGGCCAACTGGCGTGCCTGTTGATGATTCCAAGCATCCACTGGAAGCTGCTTCACTTTTAGTTCAAGAAGATCTTGCACTGATGACGCAAGTGGGCACTGATTGGATTCTTTCGGCTGCAAGTCTTTGTTTCCCCAGTCGATGGGATGTTCGAGACAAGATTGGCAAAAACTTGCTGGGTATACATAGTCCAGTGCCGCATTACGAAGAAAAAATTGGTACTGCTACCCAAAATCTTTTCGACAAACTGACCCTTGAGCGCCCGATTTGGCGGGTGAACTGGACGGTAATGGATAGCGGCGAACTCCATCAACCAACTGCCCCGCGAGGCCCAGATGCAATGGAAATATCCAGGGACAACATTGAGCAGGCACTACATTTTCGCCGAGAGCGCCAAACTCTGCGAAAACTGCCTGAATCAGGGGACATTTTGTTCACAATTCGCACGTATTCTGAAGCGTTTGCCGAAGTAGTAGAACAATTTCCCGAATTTCGCAGGAACATCGGATCCACAATTGCAGGGGCTTCCCAACAAACTGCGGACTACAAGGGCTGGGCGAAAATTCTCAATGATTTGCAGGCCTGGTCGAAGGCTTAATTTACCTGCCCAAATCTAATGTTTACAAGGGTAAAAGATAGACTAAGCGTGTTGATTTAACCGCCTGTGTCCACTTCCTCTGACCGGCGAAAACCAGAAAGATTCGCGTGTACCTCAAGAGTCTGACGATCCGCGGCTTCAAGTCGTTTGCATCTTCAACGACCCTGCATTTTGAGCGAGGTATCACCGCAGTCGTTGGACCAAACGGTTCGGGTAAATCCAATGTTGTAGATGCCATTGCCTGGGTTCTCGGTGAACAGGGCGCGAAAAGTTTACGTGGCGGCAAAATGGAAGATGTTATTTTTGCTGGCTCATCTGGCCGAGCACCCCTTGGCCGCGCTGAAGTTTTGTTAACTATCGACAACACTGATGGCGCACTACCGATTGATTATTCCGAAGTAACAATATCGCGAACTATGTTTCGCAATGGCGGATCTGAATATGCAATCAACGGAACAACAACGCGCTTACTAGATGTCCAAGAATTATTAAGTGACTCAGGCATTGGCCGAGAGATGCACGTCATTGTTGGCCAAGGTCAACTTCGAGATATTTTGTTAGCGACACCAGAGCAACGACGTGGATACATTGAAGAAGCTGCGGGTGTTCTCAAGCATCGTAAGCGAAAAGAAAAAGCGCTGCGCAAACTTGATGCAATGGAAGTCAACTTAACTCGAGTTGAAGATTTAACAAACGAACTTCGTCGGCAGCTAAAGCCGCTTGGCCGCCAGGCCGAAGTAGCTCGTCGGGCAAATGTTATTCAATCTGATGTTCGTGATTCTCGCTTACGTCTTTTAGCTGATGATCTAACGCAAATGAAAGTGGCGCTCGCTGCTGAAATTGCTGACGAAACCGCGTTACGGGAACGTCGCAGTGAAGTGGAAAGTGAATTAACTGCAGCAAAAGCTCGCGAAGCAACCCTTGATGCCGCAATTACAGAATCTGCTCCAAGTGTTGATCGTGCGCAAAATACTTTTTATGGCCTTGGTGCACAGCAAGAGCGAATCCGTTCAACCATGGCACTTGCAAAAGAGCGTGTGCGTTTGGGCGAGAGTGAAGATGAAGAAGTTCAGCGCGGCCGGGATCCGGAAGAAATTGATCGGGAAGCCGTTGCGCTGCGAGTGCAAGAATCAGAACTTGCAACTCAAGTTGATTCAGATCGCTTAGCTCTTAACGGCGCAATTAGTGAACGAACCGCAGCAGAAGCTGCGTTAGCTGCAGAAGATGCCAGATTGCAGGCAGCAACGCGCGCAGTGGCTGATCGCCGCGAGGGACTAGCGCGAATTGCTGGACAAGTTGGCGCCGCGCAATCGAGATTAGAAGCACGCAGCGCAGAAATTGCCCGCTTAGATGAACGCTTAAGTGAGGCCCGAGAGCGCGCCGATCAAGCAACCCGAGAATTTACCGCCCTGGAAACGCAAGTTGCAGGTATGGATGCAGGTGAACTTGGCCTTGATAGTGAACATGATGAGGCATCAAGTGCACTTGCTAAAGCCGAAAAGGAATTGCAAACTACCAAACTTGAAGAGCAGGAGGCGGAGCGAGAGCGTGCAGGCGCAATTGCTCGGCTAGAAGCACTCGAGCAGGGTATGGCTCGCCGCGATGGTGGCGCTGCAGTATTAGCAGCAACGGGCACGGTCTCTGGAATCCTGGGTTCAGTTGCTGCCTTAATGCAGATTGAATCCGGTTGGGAAACAGCCATTGCTGCAGCACTGGGATCAGCTGCTGACGCGATTGCCGTGGCCTCCACTGACGCAGCCGAAAACGCAGTACGGATGTTGCGTCGCGATGACGCTGGCCGAGCTGCCTTAGTTGTAGTTGGACAAAACTCAAGTGATCAAAGTACCTGGCCTGCGCTAGTAAGTGGCCAACGTTATGCCATTGATTTGATCACTTGCGAGATAGATCTTCGTAATTCACTTTCTGGAATTTTGCAACGTGTTGTCGTTACAAATTCTCTGGAAGAGGCTCGCCAAGTAGTTTCAAGTAATCGCGAGTTGCGCGCCGTCACTCGTGATGGTGACGTCCTGGGTCATGGCTTTGTCCAAGGTGGATCAAAAGGCACGCAAAGTTTGGTTGAAATTCAAGCAGCAGTGGATGAAGCGCGGCTAAAGCTTGAGGCATCTGCTCATCGCGTTGATCGCGCGAAATTTGCAGTTGTTGGCGCAGTTCAAGAGCAAGAAGCGGCGTTAGTTTTAGTAAATAATTCACTTGAGCGACTGCATGAGTCTGATGCCAGCATGGCTGCAATTGCAGTGCAACTTGGAAGCTTGCAGTCCTTAGTCCGCAGCGCATCAGGGGAAGCCGATCGCGTTGCAGCAGCAATTGCCGCTGCTAATAAAGCACGTGAAGATGATTTGCGTAGCGTGCAAGAACTTGAGACTAGGTTCGCTGCGGCCGAAAATGACAAAATTTCAGAATCTGAACTCAGCGAAGCCGGTAGAGAAAACTTAATTAAATCCCTTGAAGGAATTCGTCAAGCGGAACTCAACGGGCGACTCACCGTGCGCACGGGTGACGAAAGAGTTCGAGCCCTTGGCACCCAGGCCGAGCAACTTGAGCATTCTGCGAATCTTGAACGAACTTCTCGAGCGCGCGCGATCGAGTTACGCGAACGCCGCCGCCGGGAAGCACAGATTGCTAGAGCCGTCGTAGTAGCAGCCGAATCGGCACTTGAGTTATTGCGGCAGTCTGTTGTGCTTGCGCAATTTGAACGCGAACAAGCCGTGGCAAGTCGCCAAACTCAAGAAGTGGAAGTTCGTAAAGTCCGCGAACGTATCCGCGAGTTAACTGCTGAACTTGAAATCCTGACTGACTCAGTCCACCGCGATGAAGTGGCTCGAGCAGAACAACGCCTTCGCATTGAAGCCATGGAAAATAAGTCGATTGAAGATTACGGTGTTGGACCTGATGAACTTCTTGCGGAATATGGTCCAGAAGTATTAGTTCCACCGTCCCCACCGGCACCTGGCGATGATGTAAATCCAAACGATCCAGAGCCAGTTGCTTATCCTTATGTTCGAACTCAACAAGAATCCCGGCTTGCCGCAGCTGAGCGATCTCTGGCGTTACTTGGACGGGTAAACCCACTTGCACTTGAGGAATTCTCGGCCCTTGAAGAACGTCATAAATTCTTGGGTGAGCAATTAGAAGACCTTCGCAAATCGCGCAACGATTTAATGAGTGTTATTCGCGACGTCGATGCCCGAGTGCAGGAAGTTTTCGCAGAAGCATACGAAGACACTTCTCGGGAATTCACTAGGGTCTTTGCTCGCTTATTCCCTGGTGGCGAGGCTCGCATGATCCTTACTGAACCAAATGACTTACTTAATTCAGGTGTTGAAATCGAAGCTCGTCCACCTGGTAAAACTTACAAAAGACTTTCTCTGCTCTCAGGTGGCGAACAAGCGCTTACTGCTGTGGCATTTTTGATTGCGTTATTCAAGTCAAGGCCAAGTCCGTTCTACATTCTCGATGAAGTTGAAGCGGCCCTTGATGATGTGAACTTAGGTCGGTTACTTGAAATCTTGGCTGAACTTCGGGCTAATTCTCAGCTCTTGATTATCACGCACCAAAAGCGCACCATGGAAATTGCAGATGCACTTTATGGTGTTTCGATGCGTGGCGATGGTGTCACCCAGGTAATTAGTCAGCGGATTACCCATGGTGATCATGACAATCCTGAGCAAGTTGCCGACGCTCAAATGGCCACTAATTCCTAGTCTTAAGGATTGAGCGGTGAACTCAAGTTCTTCATATTTGATACCGGCACTGCTAGCAGCATTGCTAATTGTTGGATTTCTCTTACGCAAAAAAATACAGAGCGCTAAAAGTGAAAAATCGCTAATCGCAGCGCCGGCTAAATCTGTTACTGCACTTGCGTCAGAACCAGATTTCGCTGGGTCAACAGCCCAAATCCAAGGAACTGCTGACTCAGATTATGTTGCCCTCGATACTCCGTTATCTATGGAGCAAAGATCAGCAAAATTACGTGAACGTCTTGGACGCTCACAAGGATCACTTGGACAAGTGTTTAGAAAAGTTTTTTCGGGCTCGCAACTAGATGAAGCGGCTTGGCAAGATCTGGAAGACACCTTAATCATGGCTGACTTAGGCGTTTCTGCGGCTTCGGACATAGTTCAAAACTTAAAGAATGCGGTTAAAAAATCGGGAGCAAATTCTCCGCAAGAACTCCTGGAAATTGCCAGCCGAGAATTAACCCAACTA
>JASJMK010000050.1:0-12619 GCA_037619625.1 Actinomycetes bacterium | reverse complement strand
TTTTTCTTGGAAAAGTTTGCGTCCAGTTGGGTTTAGACGCTCACCAATAATCACAAATGGCACATCATGACCGATTGTTACGGTTTTGGTTGGGGAACTAAGCACTGTATGCATGGTTGTCCTTTACTTCGCTGGTAATTGTTTGGCGAACTCTGCCAAGATCTGACATTAGTCGCTCAAGTGTCTCATCATTTCTAAAGTCAGTAACGTGTAGGCCCCGCACTGCTGGCTGAGCCAAAGCATGTTGGGCAAATTCTAAAGTTTGTAAATACGCTTCTTCCGATGGATCCGTAGCTTTTTCAACTCGAGCAATCTGATCAGCCGGTACATCAATACCTGCCACGTTATTGTGCATAAAATTCAATGGCCGGGCACCTTTGATCAAAACAATTGTTGGAATTATCGCAATTTTGCCAGCTAACCCAGCATCACGCACGCCAGCGCAAAACTTTTCTAGGCGATCTTGGTGGTAGCAAATTTGAAGTTGTAGAAATTTAGCACCTGATGCATATTTTTTGGCAACACGTTCAACGCGGTACTCAAATGGTGGTGCTCCCGGATTTTCAACTGCGCCAATAAACATGTGTGGCGCAGGATCAATTTTGCGGCCCGACATGTACTCACCACGCTTAATTGTGCTCATTAAGCGCACTAGTTGCGGTCCGTCTAGATCAAATACCCGACGAGCTTCCGTTTCATCTCCAGCAGTTACATCGTCACCAGTTAGAGCCAAGAAGTTTTCAACGCCAAACATGCTTGCGCCCATGATGTCCGATTGTTGAGCTAAGCGATTCTTGTCACGGCAAACTACTTGCAAAATTGGTTCCAGGCCAAGTTGTTTCATGGCTATGGCAGTGGCAACGTTAGAAACATGTGCATGTGCTGCCGTGTTATCCGTGGCATTTACGCCATCAAACCAACCGCGTAATCGGTCGGCATACTTCTTTGCCTTTTCTAGACCATTTCCATCAAGTGAATGAAATTCAGCAGTAAATACAGTTTCGGTAGTTTTAGTTAATTTATGCTCAAGTGTTGACATCAGTTGTGACCCACTTCGATTGATTCGTCCGTGGTGTTCTTCCAACCAGCTGGCGTCCAGCGATCCCGCTTAGTGAAAAAGTTTTTCCAGGACGAGGTTCCCTTTAACCGATTATCAACTGGTGGACGCAAGTGGTTGTATTCCTCTTTCCAAGCTGAAGGCAATGGCCAAGCTTGGGTGCGGTCATAAGCCTTGAGCCAAACACATTTCATTTCTGGATTCACTTCGCAATGACCATTTTCGCGCACTCCCCCACATGGGCCATTGCGCAAAGTCTTTGGGCAATTCATTGGACAAGTCATCCCGGTTGAGTGCAGCACACATTGACCACAGTCTTGGCAGCCCCAAACCGGGCCTTTGACTACGTGTTCAATAGTTGCAATAAAGGTCGTCATAACTTTTCCTACTTGCCACGCTTGATTGCAATTAGTTCCTTGGCCTTACGAACTGCTGTGGATGCATCAGATGCATAGCCATCCGCGCCAACTACATCGGCATACTCCTGAGTAACTGGCGCTCCGCCAACCATGATTATTACGTCATCGCGCATACCCGCTTTGGTAATTTCATGAATGTTGACTTTAAACATTGGCATCGTGGTGGTTAGGAATGCTGACATACCAACAACATCTGGTTGATGTTCCTTGATTGCATCAATAAATTTTTCAGGTGCGCACTGAACGCCGATATCAATAACTTGAAAGCCAGCACCTTCGAGCATGATGTTGACTAAATTCTTACCGATGTCGTGAACATCTCCCTTTACGGTTCCCATTAGGAATGTGCCAACAGTTTCGGCGCCAGTATCGGCCAATAGTGGGCGAAGCACATCTAAAGCGCCACTCATTGCGCGACCTGCAATCAGCATTTCAGGTACGAAATAGTCACCTCGCTCGAAGCGGGCACCAACTTCTTCGAGGGAAGGGATCAAGGCATCAAAAAGAATTGAGTCTGGCGTAAGTCCTGAGTCCAAGCCCATATGAGTTAGCTCAAGCACACGTGGTGCGTTGCCTTCCATGGTGCGCTCATACATTTCCTTCAGGATTTCATCGTGAGTCATGCTGCTCCTTCTTGTTTTAAGCCTTGTACTTGGTTAAGTTCTCTACGCATAAGTTGTGCGATGTGTAATTCATCGCCTGGGGTAATTCTCTCAGCAGGTCCGCTAACAGACAAAGCCGCGATCGCTTTGTTCGACGCGTCAAGAACTGGAATCGCAACTGAGATCAAACCTTGCTCAAGCTCATTTCGAATTACGGCATAGCCAACTTCTCGCGCTTTTCGAATGTGTGCATCCAAAGTCGCAAAGTCAGTAATGGTTTCAGTAGTTCGGGGCGCCAATGTGCTCGGCGCAGACGCACCGCCAAAAGCAATTAGGACTTTCCCGGCAGCTGAACAATGAGATGGCACACTCTCGCCAACCCAGTTGCGGCTTCCTAACAGATACGAACCTTCGACTTGGGCAATGTTGTCGATACCAGTGTGTCCAGCCACTGCCAAGCTGACCGTTTCGTGCGTAATGTCGGCAATGCGCTCCATTGCTGGCGCAAGAGATCCGATCAAGGCGGTGTATGCGCCGCCGCGAACTGCAAACTGATTAAGTACTGGACCAGATTCAAATCCGCCCATCACGCTTCGGGCCAATAATCCACTTCTCTCAAGTGCGCTGAGGATTCGCGAGGTAGTTCCCTTGGCTAAGCCAGTCGTCGAGACTAATTCGCTCAAAGTCACCGGATCTTCGGAGTTGATAACTCGAATCAGCAGGTCGCAGGCACGATCTATAGCTTGGGTTCCAGTCACAGGCTTTTCTTGCATATTTAGGCCAAACTTCTCGCTCATCTGGCCCCCTTCTATATGCGCTCTAACCTCGGGCTAAATTTGTGCTAATTCCAGGCTGCAGGACTCTTAAGTAAATTTCACAATCTGGAACCTATGTTCCACATCGTACGGTATCGTATGCGGTATTCGTCAAGTCATTTGATGAACTTTTTCAACTTGTTATCAAAACTGATAGCGCGCACAGCAGGAGCCAAAAATGTTCCAAAATAAGAGCCCACGTTACGAAATCCTTTCGCAGGACGCCATGGCTGTCCTAGATAAGGGATGGCGACGAATTGTTTCCGAAATGGGAATCGAATTTATGCACGAACGTGCCTTGGAGATGTTCCGGGCCGAAGGTCAAAAAGTTGAGGGCAACAACGTCAAGTTTGACCCTGATTGGATCATGGCTCAAGTTGCTAAAGCCCCTAAGGAATTCACGCTGCAAGCTCGTAATCCTAAAAACAACGTGATTATTGGTGGCGACAACATGGTCTTTGGTGGTGTCTATGGCCCCCCATTCGTTAGAGACCTGGGTGTGCGTCGTGATGGCACACTTGATGATTTTCAGAATTTTACAAAACTCACCTACATGTTTGAAGACTTAGATGTCTCAAGCGCTGTTGTTGTGGAACCAAACGATGCACATTTAGACACTCGTCACATTGACATGACATATTCCTTGCAAACTTTGAGCGACAAGGCCTACATGGGAAATGTCGTCACTGGTCCAAACGCCAGAGATGTCATCAAAATGACTGAAATCGTATTTGGGTCTCGCGAAAGTATCGAAAAAACACCTGCAATTATTTCCCTGATCAACTGCAACTCGCCACTTCGTTGGGATGATCGCATGTTGGATTCATTATTTGAATACAGTGAAGCAGGTCAACCGTGTGTGCTAACTCCATTCTTACTAATGGGAGCAATGAGTCCGGTAACTATTCCGGCCTCATTGGTTCAGCAGATTGCTGAAGCGCTTAGCGGCATTGCACTTGCGCAACTAGTCCGTCCCGGTTGCCCCGTCGTATTTGGCTCTTTCCTTTCCAACATTGATATGCAGTCCGGTTCACCAATGTTTGGTACCCCCGAATCAGCAATGGGGCTGCTCTGCACTGGACAAATTGCCCGTCACTTTGGGCTTCCATTCCGTGGTGGTGGCGCCCTGAACGCAGCTCAGACTATGGATGCCCAGGCTGGTTACCAGTCTCTTATGACAATGCATGCAACTTTCCTTGCCGGCACAAACTTTGTCATGCATACAGCTGGCTGGCTTGAAGGTGGCTTAGTTGCATCGTATGAAAAGTTTGTTATGGACGTTGAGTTACTTCAGATGATGAAGGCAGAATTCACGCCATTTGAAATTGACGAGGCATCACTTGCATTCGGCGCGCACGAAGAAGCTGGACATGGTGGGCACTTTCTTGGAACTGCTCACACTATGGATCGTTTCCGCGATTGCTTCTACCGACCATTCCTATCCTCTGCGGACAACTTTGATCGCTGGAATCGAAACGGATCCGAGACAACAGATGTTAGAGCAAACAAAATAGCTCACAAGATGGTTGAAGACTATGTTGCACCAGAAATGGACTCTGCAATTAAAGAAGAACTTGACGAGTGGGTAGACAAGCGCAAAAAGGAGTTACTGGCATGAAATCAGATATCGATATTGCTCGGGCAGCTACAACCGAATCAATTGTTTCGGTTGCGGAAAAAATCGGTATTCCGGCAGATGCCGTTCTAAACTATGGTCCAACAAAGGCCAAGATCAACATGGAATTCATTTCTTCCTTGAAGAATCGGCCAACTGGCAAATTGATTTTAGTCACTGCCATGACGCCCACCCCGGCTGGCGAAGGCAAGACCACAACAACTGTTGGTCTGGGCGATGGGTTAAATGCAATTGGCAAAAAGGCAATCGTTTGTTTGCGCGAGCCATCACTTGGACCTTGCTTTGGCATGAAGGGTGGCGCGGCCGGTGGCGGCTTTGCCCAGGTAGTGCCCATGGAAGATATCAACTTGCACTTCACAGGTGACTTCCACGCGATCGGCGCCGCACATAACTTACTTTCTGCAATGTTGGATAACCACATCTATTGGGGTAATGAACTCGGCATTGATGTGCGCCGAATTGCTTGGAAGCGCGTAATAGATATGAATGATCGCGCACTTCGCGAGATTACTGCTGCCCTCGGTGGCCCAGGAAATGGCTACCCACGGGAAGCGGGCTTTGACATTACGGTTGCCAGTGAAGTCATGGCAATTTTGTGTCTTGCCATGGATCTGGAAGATCTAGAACGCCGGCTTGGAAATATTGTTGTTGGTTATACGCGCGACAAAGTTGCGATTACTGCCGCTCAACTAAATGCCAATGGTGCGATGACGGTCCTACTTAAAGATGCGCTAATGCCTAACCTGGTTCAGACGCTGGAAAACAATCCAGCATTTGTTCATGGTGGACCATTTGCAAACATCGCTCACGGCTGCAACACCGTTCTTGCTACCCACACAGCATTGAAGCTTGGTGAATATGTAGTAACTGAAGCCGGATTCGGCGCAGACCTTGGTGCCGAAAAGTTCTTTGACATCAAATGTCGCAAGGCTGGACTTGAACCGTCTGCTGCAGTAATTGTTGCGACTGTTCGTGCGCTCAAGATGCACGGTGGCGTTGCTAAAGACGATCTTGGTAAAGAGAACGTTGCTGCTGTTGAAGCAGGGCTGGTAAACCTGGGTCGCCACATTCGTAACGTTCAAAAGTTTGGCGTTCCAGTTGTTGTCGGTGTAAATAACTTCACGACAGATACTGATGCTGAATTTGCTGCAGTGCAAAAGTACTGCGCAGACATGGGCGTTGATGCAATTCGTTGCACACACTGGGCCGAAGGTAGCAAAGGAACAACGGAGCTAGCGAAAAAGGTAGTCGAAATTGTAGAAAGTGGTTCTGCCGCTTTCAAGCCGCTTTACCCAGACACAATGTCACTTTGGGATAAAGTCACGACGATTGCAACCGAAATTTATGATGCTGGCGAAGTTGTTGCTGATAAAAGCGTTAAGGATCAGTTCAAGGTATTCGAAGAGGCTGGATACGGCCACTTCCCTATCTGCATGGCAAAGACGCAATATTCATTCTCAACCGACGCCGCAGCCAAGGGTGCGCCTTCTGGGCACACCATTGCGATTCGTGAGATTCGACTAAGTGCCGGCGCCGAGTTCATAGTTGTTGTAACTGGCGACATCATGACCATGCCGGGACTTCCTAGAGTTCCAGCAGCAAACTCGATCAAACTCGAAAATGGCGAAGTAGTCGGCTTGTTCTAACAAATTGATAAAACGCCAGACAAGTGTTGCCCATGACGCATAGTGTTGCGCTATGGGCAACACGCATTTAGCCGAAACTGGCTCAGTTCAATCAGTTGATCGGGCAATTGCCATCCTAGAAATCCTGGCGCAGCGCGGTGAATCTGGGGTAACTCAGATCGCTTCCGATTTAAATGTTCATAAATCAACGGCGTCTCGCTTAATGTCTTCGCTTCTGGCTCATGGTTTAGTCGAGCAATTATCAGATCGCGGCCGTTACCGATTGGGCCTTGGATTAGTTCGCCTGGCTGGCGCCGTTACAAGTTCTCTAGATGTTGTCTCCGGCTCTCGGGCGGTAACCAGGGCGCTCGCAGCGCAAGTTGGCGAGACCGTAAATATTGCAGTGCTTGATGACAACCGCGTTCTTTATGTAGATCAAGTCATGGGGCCATCCATGGTTTCAATGCGCAGCTGGCTCGGACAAAGTGTGCCAACTCATTGCACTGCAACTGGAAAAGTACTAACCGCCTGGCTTGATAAACCAGCTCGCCTAGCAGCCAGGCCAGATTCTTGGGTGAAGTTAGCGCCCAACACGATAACCTCCGGTGATGCGTTAGAAAAAGAATTGACGCAGGTTCGTGAACTTGGTTACGCCGTTGCGTATCAGGAAATGGAAGCGGATTTTGTCGCAATTGCCGCCCCAATTCGTGATGTGCATGACGAAGTAGCGGCAGCGTTAGTCATCTCTGGTCCCGCAAGCCGACTGAAACCAGAAGATTTTGATTCATTGGGCCAAATAGTGAAAGCCAGTGCGGCTAAACTTTCTGGCAATCCTAATTATTGGCGCGAGTAAGGTTTTCAACTATGACTTACGAACATGTGACTGAACTCTTCATTAATGGAAAACGCCAAGGTAGTTCCTCAGGTGAGATCAGAAATGTCTTGCATCCGGCAGATGGCCACTTAGTAGCCACTTTCCATGAAGCAGGCGCCTCGGACACAGTTGCCGCAATAGATGCTGCCCGTAATGCTTTTGACTCAGGCCATTGGGGTTCATTTACTGGCGAACAACGCGGGGAAATCTTGGAACGCGTGGCTGACATTCTCGAGCGCGATCAAGCATTATTTGCCAAAGCTGAATCTGAAGATACTGCAAAGCGACTTGTCGAGGCACAGTACGACATTGCCGATGTGATCTCAGTGTTCAAGTATTTTTCAACTCTTGCGCCACAAAGTCATGAGCGCGAAGTTGATCCAGGAAGGCAAAATGTTCGAAGCACCATGACTTCCGAACCCATAGGTGTGATTGCGATGATTACGCCATGGAACTATCCCTTACTCCAGGCATCATGGAAAATGGCACCAGCGATTGCAGCTGGCTGCACTTTTGTCATTAAGCCAAGTGAACTAACACCATCAACTACTTCGATGATGATGGATGTGTTTAATGAAGCTGGATTACCAACAGGTGTTGCAAATCTAGTTCTCGGATCTGGCGCAGTGGCCGGCGGTCCACTTAGCACTCATCCTGGTGTTGACATGGTTTCCTTCACAGGCAGTTTGGCAACTGGAAAACGTTTGATGATCAATGCTGCGGAAACGGTTAAGCGAGTGGCCTTAGAACTTGGTGGCAAGAACCCAAACATTATTTTTGCAGATGCAGATCTTGATGCTGCTATTGACAACGCCCTAACTGCTGTGTTTTTGCACTCTGGGCAAGTTTGCTCTGCAGGAGCGCGCTTGCTGGTAGAGCGCAAGATTCATGATCAAGTAGTAACTGAAATTGCCCGCCGCGCAGATCTAATTCGACTTGGTGGCGCAACGGATCCCGATGCTGAGACTGGTTCTTTGATAAGCGCAGCTCACCGCGACAAAGTTGAACGCTACGTTGCCGATGCACTGGCCGAGGGTGCTATTTTGCGCGCAGGAGGAATGCGTCCCGAAGGTGCCCAGTTTGATAATGGCTACTTCTACCGACCTACTGTGCTCGATAACTGCACTACTGAAATGCATTGCGTGCAAGATGAATCCTTTGGTCCAATTTTGACGGTCGAAGTTTTCGATACTGAAGAGGAAGCAATAAAACTTGGTAACGATACGATTTTTGGACTCGCTGGCGCGGTATGGACAAGCGATTCTGAGAAAGCACAGCGCGTTGCCAGGCAATTGCGCCATGGCACGATTTGGATAAATGATTACCACCCTTATGTCGCGCAGGCCGAATGGGGCGGATTTAAGCAATCAGGAAACGGCCGCGAACTTGGCGAAGCTGGACTTGCAGAGTATCTAGAACATAAACATATTTGGCAAAATTTAGCCCCGGCTCCATCACAATGGTTTGTACCAACGGAAGGAAAAGTAGATGCCTGAAAGCAACAGTGCGATCTCAGTCAATAATCTATGGCAAGTATTCGGACCTAATCCCGAAAAGATTGTTGGTAGTCCCGACGCCGCCCTGCCACGCGCCGAGCTGCGCGAGAAAACCGGAAATACTGCAGCTGTTCGTGACGTGTCATTTGAAGTAGCGCCTGGGGAAGTTTTCGTAGTTATGGGCCTGTCCGGTTCGGGTAAATCAACTTTGGTCCGTTGTCTGACTCGCTTGATCGAACCAACTTCAGGCAGCGTTGTTATGAATGGCGAAGACGTGCTCAAGGCATCCGATGCGCGGCTTCGCGAACTGCGCAGAACTAAATTTTCTATGGTTTTTCAAAACTTTGGTTTACTTCCGCATCGCAAAGTTATTGATAACATCGCGTTCGCTCTTGAAGTCAACGGAGTGAGCAAAGAACAGCGACATGCCCGCGCAAATGAAGTGATTGAACTTGTTGGATTGCAGGGTTTTGCGCAGGCCTACCCAGAGCAACTTTCTGGCGGCATGCAACAACGTGTTGGTTTAGCTCGCGCTCTTGCCGTAGATCCAGACGTCATGTTCTTGGATGAACCCTTTTCCGCTTTAGATCCCCTCATCAGGCGAGATATGCAAGCTGAAGTTATGCGGTTACATGAAGAGCTTGGGAAGACCATGGTTTTCATTACACATGATTTAGCTGAGGCACTGCGGGTTGGAGATCGCATCGCGATCATGCGCGATGGCGCCGTAGTTCAAATGGGAACAGCCGAAGAACTTATTGCCAATCCAGCTGATGACTACGTAGCGGACTTCACACGCGATGTACCAAAATCACATGTTCTGACAGTGCGCACTATCGCGCGACCAATTACTGGGAGCGAAACTGCAAGTGGTCGAACCATTCCAGCAGGAACCATAATCCGTGATGCAACGGCTGCGATCCTGGATGCTGATGGACCAGTTGCGGTTGTTGATGGCAACACAACGCTTGGCTTCATTGCACCACGAGACATCTTGCTACTTGTCGGAGGCGGTAGCCACGGATGAGTAACACCAAGGAATCAATATTTATTGCAACACCAAAGATTCTTAAGCGTCGTTGGTTAATTGCAATTCTATTTGCGGCTTGGGCTGTGCTTGCCAAAATTTTCCAAGGGCAGTC
The DNA here is from genome assembly GCA_037619625.1 of Actinomycetes bacterium. Taxonomy (GTDB): domain Bacteria; phylum Actinomycetota; class Actinomycetes; order S36-B12; family UBA5976; genus UBA5976. The sequence goes on along the minus strand of JASJMK010000050.1, from coordinate 2,953 downwards.
AACACTCGCATTGGCAGTGCCCGAGGATACTGGGGTAACCAATTGGGCTGCCGCACTTGCTCGATCAATTCGAGCAAATAGAAGTGATGGTGCCAGCTTTAAATACTTTTTCAATCCGATCCGTGAGTTCATAGATGGATTTGTAACGAGTATCAGAGAAATAATTGCTATTCCCGCTGGGGGCTCCAGTATTCCGCTACTTGGCTGGCTCGGCGTTATTGCCATCATCGGATTCGTGGTCTACGCAGTTTCGCATTTACGAATGGCAATTGCCGCCGTCATTTTGATTTTCACGTGTGGTGCGCTCGGACTCTGGACCGACTCTATGGATACGCTTGCCATGACATTGGCCGCCGTGATTATGTCGCTCCTAATAGGAATTCCAATTGGCATCTGGGCGGGTCTTTCAGATCGTGCGTTGAAAGCAGTAACTCCAATATTGGATCTAGCTCAAATTCTGCCTACCCTGGTTTATCTTGCGCCACTTGCGCTGTTCTTCTTGATTGGACCAGCGTCAGCGACTATCGCAACTATGGTTTACAGCATTCCGATTGCAGTTCGCTTAACTGCTTTTGGAATTCGCGGCGTTCCAGTTAGTCCGGTTGAAGCTGGAACTTCAATGGGCACGACAAAAATCCAGTTGCTCAAAAAAATTCAACTGCCCATGTCTTCGCGCACAATCATTTTGGGTGTAAACCAAACAGTTATGGCAGCGCTATCTTTTGTTGTAATTGCAGCTTTGATTGGAGCGCCAGGCTTAGGTAAACCAGTTATCGATGCCCTAATTATTCGAGATGTCGGTGGTGGCTTCGTTGCAGGAATTGCAGTTGTGTTAATTGCAATCATGCTCGATCGCAGCACCTCTGCCGCTATTTCAGTTGATGAGTCTTTCGTGCCCGCGCCTGCTGGAGCTCGAAGGCGTCGCAAACTCGGACTTATGTCATCGGGAGTCGCGACGATTATTTGCATTGTGCTATCCAGACAATTTGCTTGGGCCGCTTACTTTCCGGAACAGATAAATATAAGTAAGCCAGTTGCAAACGTCACTGAATCATTTATTTTCTGGGTAACCGAAAATCTTGAATTTCTAACTTCAGGTTTAGCTACGGCTGTCACGAGGGGAATTTTGAATCCGCTTGAAGGCGTGCTTTCAAATTCACCCTGGTTTTTGACGGTGGCGATGATCTCATTGTTGTCATTAATTCTCGGTGGCGTCAGGTCAGCATTCGTAACTATCTCCTTATTGCTTGCAATAGTGGCAAGTGGGCTTTGGTTTGACACTATGGTTACTTTCACCCAAACCATCGTTGCAACGATGTTGACCATGCTTATCGGAGTGGTTGTTGGCGTCTGGATCGGACGCAGTACTCGAGCAGAACGAGCATTACGTCCAATTTTGGATGCGGGACAAACCCTGCCTGCATTTGTCTATCTAATTCCAATGCTCGGCTTCTTTGGCCCTTCCCGGTTTACCGCTATCGCCACTGGAATCGTTTATTCCATACCCATCGTGGTAAAAATCGTGGGTCAGGGAATCCGTGATGTGCCAACCAATATGATCGAGGCAGCGATTTCTACAGGTTCCACTAAGTGGCAATTGATAACGAAAGTACAACTTCCCGCGGCAAAGAAGTCCCTACTCCTTGCCACTAATCAAGGATTAATATTTGTACTAGCAGTTGTGGTTATTGGTGGCTTTGTTGGCGCCGGTGGATTGGGCTATTTAGTAATAGTCGGTGGGTCAAAGCCAGAGTTGCAGGGCAAGGGGCTGATTGCAGGATTTTCTATCCTGTTACTTGGCCTGATGATTGACCGAATTGCCCAGTACACGGTGGCCCGTAATTCGGCCCCCAAGCACTAGATTTTAAACTAACAGACGTTGGTTTAAAGAACTATCGCAAGATAGTTCGTTTCCGAGCGAGGAGATAAGAATGATCCAGAAAAAGAAGGCAACTGTAAAAGCCAGTGTGCTTGCTGCAGCTGCAGCGCTTCTATTGTCAGCATGTGGTGGCGCAGGCGTAGATGCGGAAGCATCTGCTGCACCAGCAGAAGAGGCGGCAATGGCAGCTTGTGGCTCATACGCCATTGCTATGCACGCTTGGGTGGGTTACACCGCCTCAGCACAAGTTGTAACTGAAATTGCTAAGGCAAACGGTTGCGACATCAGTCAGGTCACACTTGCCGAAGCTGGCGTTACTTACGACGCTATGGAGGCGGGCTCAGTAGACCTAATCATTGAAGATTGGGGCGGCGGCCGCTGGCAAGAATGGGCAGACCGTGGAGCGGTTGTTGAAGTTGGTAACAACGGAAACATCGGTCTTATCGGAATGTTCGTTCCACAGTGGATGGCAGATGAAAACCCAGACATTACTGACTCAGCAAACCTAAACAAATATGCTGACCTTTTCATCACAGATGAATCAAAGGGTAAGGGCGCTTGGTACGAAGGCCCTCCGGGATACACAACTATTGGTGAGAAAATGATTTCAGCTAACAAGCTGAACTTCACTGTTATCTCAACAGGCTCTGAGCAGGCATTAATTGATGTCTTCACAAAGGCTGCTGCTGATAAGACTGCAGCAATTGGTTACTTCTACGAACCACAGAACTTCCTTGCGAAGGTTCCACTGGCTCGTATCAAGTTCCCTGCCAATGACTGGACAGATGCAGCTGTGGCCTCCGGCCTAACTGATTACCCAGAGTCACCGCTAATGAAGCTAGCAACTCCAAAAGTTATTGATGCTAACGATGCTTTCACCAAGATCGTTAAAAACTTTACTTGGACAAATGCAGACCAGAACGCAGTAGCAGCTGACATCGAATCCGGAACTGATCCAGCTGTAGCTGCTCAGAAGTGGATCGATGCCAACGCTGATGCTATCGCTGGTTGGCTTAAGTAATTAAGGCTGACTAAAAAGTCACCAGATCCGGTGAGTCCTTCGGGGCTCACCGG
>JASJMK010000049.1:0-73444 GCA_037619625.1 Actinomycetes bacterium | reverse complement strand
ACTTCCGGCAATAGTTGGCTACTTGCTTACCGGCTTGGCAGTATCACCATTTACTCCTGGCTACACCGCGGACTCAGGACAACTCTCCTTGCTTGCTGAAATTGGTGTGGTTCTATTGCTTTTCGAAGTTGGAATTGAGATAAATCTTCCAAAATTGGGTCGGGAGCAATCAGCCTTATTGTGGGGCTCACCGCTGCAACTTTTAATTGGCATGTTAATTGGAACTCCGATATTTATTTTCCTTGATGTTCCAATTTTTGGCGCACTCTTATTGGCGCTGGCTATTGCCATGTCTTCAAGTGTGGTTATCGTCAACATCACTCGAAGTGGACGCAGAACTACCGATGTGGAAACGGAGGAGGCATTACTCGCTTGGAGTGTCTTGCAAGACATAGTTGGCGTGGCAATTGCTTCATTAATTTTGGTGTTCTTTGGCAACGATGATAGATCTTTGCCACTTGCTCTTGGTGGGCTAATTGGTTTTGGACTCATTGCTTATGTATCGGCGCGGCTGCTTCCCAGTTTACTTAGCCGAATGCGAACCACACCTGATCTATTTTTGATCTACTCGGTTGCTATTGGACTGGTTCTGGCAGCTCTTGGAGCTATTGTGTTTGGTATCCCGATGGCACTCGCGGCATTCGTTGCTGGCTTGGCAATTCAATCGGGTGAGGATAGCGATGAAGTTAGAAAAGTGCTCTTACCGTTTCGTGATCTATTTGCGGTTCTCTTCTTTGTCTTAATCGGCAGTTTGATTCAGCCAAGTCAACTATTAGCCGCGCTACCATTTGCGTTGATGTTATTGCTCTTGATGGTTGCCCTAAAGACATTTCCAACATATTTAATTATTAAATTCAGCAAAATTAAATCTCGTGCGCTGCAACATTCGATCGGGCTGAGCCAGATGGGAGAATTTTCCTTCGTACTAGGCGCCGCAGGTCTTTCTGCTAAGGCAATTAGCCCGGATCAATTTACCGCGATTCTGCTCGCAGTTTTGCTTTCTATTGTTGGATCAAGTGTCTTGGTCAGAATTTCAGTGGTGCAACCTAAGTTAACTAGGAAGAATCTCTAGCACGTCAGTTCGAATACTATCTGGGGTAGTACTCGGGCTGTAACGCTTTATGGACTGTCCATCCGGAGAAATCAAGAACTTAGTAAAGTTCCATTTCACTGCGCCACCCAACATACTCTTTGAATTGCTCTTTAAGAATTTAAAAATTGGATGGGCATTTCTACCATTCACATTTACTTTTTGCGAAAGTGGAAAATCTACCCCAAAATTTACTTTGCAGAATTCATCAATCTCTTGATCATTTCCTGGTTCCTGGTGTGCGAATTGATCGCAGGGAAATCCAAGAACAATAAGCCCTTGTTCCCGAAACTCCTCATTAAGTTTTTGCAAACCTTCATACTGTGGCGTAAAGCCACATTTGCTGGCGGTGTTAACAATCAAAATTGGCTTACCGGCATAATCTGCGAGTGAGACAAGATCGCCACGGTTATCGGTGAATTCTAGGTCGTAGATTGAAGCGGGATTAGACATACTTCAATAGTCCTCTACACATTCAAAGCGGGCAAGTGCAAATCCGAAACTTGAGCATGGGCTTTGCTAACACAGAATATAGGTTGCGCTCGCTAATGTGGAGCTATGGAAACTTTGGTTATGAATATGCGTTGGGCCGGCTATTTACTAATTGCATTTGGATTGATCAATTGGCGTTATCAAAATTCATTTGTGGTGGGCGCTCCACTTTGGATGTTCGGTCTAGCACTTATTGTCGGTACTTATATTCCTGCAGTGCACAAGTTATTAGTTTCTAAGCTTGGCGCCGCAATGGTGGGCCTAATTATTCTCGTATTACTCGTAATGGCATTCATTGCCTAAGGTGAAAGCGGGTCAAACCCAATAATCACTTGCACCATCATCTGATCTGAACCTCGATCGAAATTGTCAAAGGTTCCTCCGATTTTTCCTAGGTATTTAACCGTAAGCCAGTTGACAATTGCGAGTTTGGGACGTGAGAAAGTCACGGATCCTTGAAATACCTTGGGTTTGGTTGTCCCAAGTAGAATTGAGTTAAGTTTCCACCCGGTATTTCCCCACATTTAGTGCCTAGCCAAGGAGTCGCAATGGGTTTGCTCGAAAACCTTGAACAACGCTTGGACCGAATCGTAAACGGCTCATTTTCTAAGGCTTTTAAGTCCGAAGTCCAGCCTGTTGAGCTTGGTGCTGCATTGCAACAGGAAATCGATAACCGGGCCGAAACTCTCGCCGGGCAAACGGTTGTTCCCAATATTTTTATAATCGAACTTGGTTTAGTTGATCACGATCGCTTAACCCCATATTTTGAAACCCTAAGCGCTGAGTTAACTGCCCTGGCAGACCAGTACAGCAGTGAGCAAAGGTATACAACTGTTGACGGCGCTCAAATCTCATTTAATCTTGACTCAGTTTTGGAAACTGGAGTATTTCGAATTCGCAGTACGGCAGCCGCAAAATCATCTGATGCCCCGAGCGCGAGCGCGATTGATCCTGATCTGACGCCACAAGTTCCCCTGTCAAGCTTTGCCGCAGCTTCGAGTCCTTACTTGGTTTCCATTACTGGACAAGAATTTAAAATAACCAAATCTGTTTCAAATGTAGGTCGTGGAGCTGAGGCTGACATACAAATTGATGATTCAAGTGTCAGCAGGCTCCATTGCGCAATCGTTTTAGGGTCGGATGTTCTCGTTCGTGATTTAGGTTCCACCAATGGCACTTTGGTAGATGGTGTTCGCGCAACTGAAACAGTCGTGCATGATGGCTCAATAATTAAAATTGGAAACATAACTTTGACATACAAGAGTCAGTGAAAAATTATGTCCGAACTATTGCTCAGTATTTTACGAATTGGTTTTCTTTTAGCACTTTGGTGGTTTGTGCTAACGGTTGTCTCAGTGCTTCGGCGAGATCTTCAAGCACCTCGTGATGCCAAGCCACTAACTCCAGCACGCTCATCCAAACAACCGAGTCAACGGCCTACTCTTCGTTCTAGAAAAACTTCTACCAAACTTGTGATTGTTGAAGGTGCATTAACTGGGACAGTGTTACCACTTGGTACTTCACCGATTTTGATTGGGCGAGCTCCTGATTCCACTGTCGTATTAGATGATGATTTTGTAAGTACTCGCCATGCCCAATTAACTCCAAATGGAAATCATTGGATTGTTGAAGATTTGGGCTCAACAAATGGAACTTGGATAGATCGCACTAGGATTTCGGCACCCACGGTGTTGCGTCCTGGAACTCAATTACGAATTGGTCGAACAAGTATGGAATTGAGCTCATGAGTGGTTTGAGTCTGCGCTTTGCTGCGCGTTCAGAAATTGGGCGAGTGCGCCGCAATAACGAAGATGCAGGTTATGCAGCTACTGATTTATTGGTGGTAGCCGATGGCATGGGCGGTCATGAAGCTGGGGAACTTGCTAGCGCAGCTACGATTGCCGCAATAGTTTCTGCTGCTGCCACATCTTCTGGCGCAGACGAAGTTTTGACGCAACTCGCTGAAGCCGTGATCACTTCTGGTGAATACATTGCCGATGTAGTTGCTGCAAACCGGGATCTTGCAGGAATGGGAACCACTATGACAGTGGTTGCACTACGCGAAGATCGAATTGCTATGGCGCACGTAGGCGATTCGCGCGCTTATATATTCCGCGCAAATGAACTGCAGCAAATGACAAAGGATCACACGTTTGTCCAGACCTTGGTGGATGCTGGCGAAATTACTCCGGAGCAGGCTGCGGTACACCCCAAACGAAACTTGATGATGCGAGCTATTGATGGCATCCACGCTGTCGAAGTTGATTTGTCAGTTCGCGAAACTCGAGAAGGCGATCGATACCTGCTTTGCAGTGATGGCTTATGTGGAGTTATTGATTCCGCAACTATTGCAAAGTGTCTTTCGGTAACTGATTTAACTAACGCAGTCACGCTGCTCATTGACGCGGCGATGTCGGCAGGTGCGCCAGACAACATCACGGTCGTAGTTGCTGACGTGGTGAATGACAGCATCGAAGTTGATCCAGTCTTAATCGGATCTGCTGCTGATGAAAGTAACCAATCTAGATTGCCAGCAGTGGATTTTCCCGAAGAGACTGATTCGCCCAAAAATTCGTTACTTCAACTTTCGCCAAACCCAAGTGGGCGATGGCTTGTTCCAGTTTTTGCGACTCTGGGCGTCATCACCATGACTATTGCAGCAGCTTTGTGGTGGCTTTCAAATCAATGGTTTGTTGGCGTTTATACCCAGAACAAAGTTGTTGCAATCTTTCAAGGCGTTCCTGCTGGTGGAATGTATCGACTTGTCGAAGTTTCTACTTTGTCAGTTTCCCAACTTCCAAAATTTGAATATGATCAGGTTTACCAAACTTTTGAATCTGCGAATTTAGAAGATGCGCAAGCAGCTGTGGCTAGGTTGCAAAAAAGTGCAGACTTATGTGTCCTGCTTCCAAGTTCGCCTGGTTGCCCGCAGGTTACTCCGTGAGTACAAACTTGATTCGCTATCGCGTTTCAACTCGTCGCTCGGCAGAACTTGCATTATTAATTGGTGCCTGGTTAATTGGGGTCTTTGCCTGGATTTTGGTAGATGCATCAACAGACGCGGCTTCCTTAGGTGGTTGGACTTCGCTACTTAGCGCTGGCGTCTTACTACTCGTTACCCATGGCGTTGTTCGGTGGCAAGCTCCATATGCCGATCCGTTACTACTTCCTACTGTTGCCGCATTAAACATGCTGGGTCTGGCCATGATTCACCGACTCGATGCAGCAGCAGCGCAACGTGCGGCAAGTAATGGCAGTCCACCCCCAACACCAGATGTCTACCTGCAATTGACTTGGATGTTAGTTGGATTAATTGCCTTCATAGTTGTGCTGACATTTGTTGGTGACCACAGAAGGCTGCAGCGATTTACTTTTACTGCTGGGTTGGCTGGAATTGTGTTGTTGTTTCTTCCCTTGCTGCCAGTCATTGGCAACGAAGTTAATGGTGCGCAACTTTGGATCAGTTTGTTTGGCTTAACTTTTCAGCCTGGTGAATTAGCAAAAGTCGCACTCACCATCTTTTTCGCTGGTTTCTTGGTAGGCCGTCGTCACTCACTTGCACTGGTTCATAAAAAGTTTTTCGGTATTGGGATCCCACGTGGAAAAGATGTTGGACCGCTTTTTCTAGTTTGGTTAGTAGCGTTATTAGTTTTGATTTTGGAACGTGATCTAGGTACTTCGCTATTACTCTTTGGCTTATTCACCGTGATGCTTTATGTTGCTACCGGTCGCAGGTCTTGGGTTGCAATCGGTGCCTTACTTTTAGCTATTGGTGGCGCTTTAGCGTATCGACTATTTGGCCACGTTCAGATTCGATTTGATGTCTGGCTAAGACCATTTGATGATGCCAACGGTAATGGATATCAAATCGTTCAATCACTTTATGGCCTGGCAAATGGTGGAATTTTCGGGACAGGTTGGGGTCAGGGATATCCACAACTTGTACCTTTTGCAAAAACTGACTTTATAACTTCAGCTCTGGGAGAAGAACTCGGGCTAATGGGGCTTATTGCGATTTTGTTACTCTTTGCGATACTTGTTGAGCGTGGTGCCCGCGCTGCTGTTGCAACGCGTGATCCGTTTGGCAACCTATTTGCCATTGGGCTAACTACCGTTATTGGACTACAAACTTTTATTGTTATCGGCGGCGTGACTCGACTTGTTCCGCTAACAGGTTTAACAACACCATTTTTGTCGTACGGCGGGTCATCGCTAGTTGCTAACTACATAATCATTGGGATCCTGATTCGAATTTCTAATGCGGCTCGTTCGCCAGAAATTGCCGATGCCCAACTGGTATTGCGCAAGAATGGCGAAACTAAATGATTAGACAAATAAATCGCGTTACGGCAGCAATAATCTTTTTGCTATTAGCCTTAATAATTAACGTTTCCTACATTCAGGTTTTTAATGCGCAAGATTTGCGTGGGCAGTCTGGAAATCAACGCGTTACCTTGACTGAGTACTCGCGCGAACGTGGTCCGATTTTGCTAGGTTCACAATCAATCGCTGAATCCACTCCAACACTTGATGCCTTAAAGTACCTGAGGACTTATCCAGACGATAATATTTTTGCCCCAATCACAGGTTTTTATTCAGTTCTATATGGGGCAACCGGAATTGAGTCCGAGGCAAATGATGTTTTAGCTGGAAACGACAGCCGCTTCTTTGTTGATCGGCTACAACAACTTTTTGCTAATCGGGAACCAAAGGGTGGCGCTGTTAGATTAACTATTGATCCCGCAGCGCAAAGCGCTGCAATGAAAGCCTTGAATGGGCGAACTGGCGCAGTGGTAGCCATTGATCCAACCACTGGAGCAATTTTAGCTCTCGCAAGTTCACCATCTTTTGATCCAAATTTGCTTTCGAATCATGATGCTGCGGAAATTCAAAAGAGCTATGAAGAACTAAATGCTGACCCTGAGCAACCAATGCTTAATCGTTCGCTAGCTATGACTTTGCCACCAGGCTCAACATTCAAATTAGTTACTGCAGCAGCCGCTTTAGAATCTGGACTTTATAACGCAACATCACAGCTACCTGGACCTAAAGAAATAAATTTGCCAGGCACCGATGTGCAACTGGGTAATTGGAATGACAAATCTTGTGGCGCTGACGACATAATCACATTGCAGCAAGCTTTAGAAATTTCCTGTAATACCGCATTTGCCTGGTTGGGAATGGAGCTTGGTGCTACCGCTATTGGCGATCAAGCGAAAAAGTTTGGCTTTGAGTCACAATTTGATGTTCCAATGTCCGCAGCAATAAGTCGCTTTCCAGTGGAGCCAAATCAACCACAAACTGCTATGAGTGCAATTGGCCAATTTGATGTTCGAGCAAGTGCGCTACAAATGGCGCTTGTTGCTGCAGGTATTGCCAATGATGGCGTCGTCATGAAGCCATACTTAGTCAGCCAATTACTTGGCCCCGATTTAACTGTGCTTCAAAACACCAGCCCAGTTGCATTTGGTAGAGCAATGAAATCTGAGAATGCAAAAATATTGCGAGATATGATGGTTGGCGTGGTCCAAAATGGAACTGCCTCTAAAGCTCGAATTTCTGGACTAGCTGTTGGCGGTAAAACTGGAACGGCAGAAAATGTACCAGGTGATCCAGCACATGCTTGGTATGTTGGCTTCGCCTCCGCTGATAGCGCCAAAATTGCCGTAGCAGTTGTGCTGCAAAACGGCGGTGGCGCAGCGGAAGTCAGCGGTAATGCGCTAGCAGCGCCAATTGCTGCTGCCGTGATGCGCGCGGTGTTAAAACAATAGGCAAGAATAGATGTGTAATGCGATTCGAAACAAGTACAGGAGATCTTAAGTGAGCACCTTCACCCAACTCGGTGATCGATACACCGTTGGCCAAGTAATCGGTCGAGGCGGAATGGCCGAAGTTTACGAAGGTACAGATCGCCGGCTAAATAGAAAAGTTGCAATTAAGGTACTGCGTCCTGATTTAGCTCGCGATCCCCTTTTTCAAGAACGCTTTCGCCGAGAGGCGCAGTCTGCTGCGGGACTTAACCACCCAAACATCGTTGCAATTTACGATACTGGTGAAGATCTAATTGAAGATGGCGCGAGTCAAGTAAGTGTTCCTTACATCGTTATGGAATTTGTTGATGGCGTCACTTTACGTCAAATGCTAACTAATGGTCCACGGATTTTGCCTGAGCGCGCACTTGAAGTGATGGCCGGAGTTCTGGCTGCGTTAGATTACTCGCATCGCCACGGCATAGTTCATCGAGACATAAAGCCTGCCAACATTATGATCAACGCCTTTGGTGATGCAAAAGTAATGGACTTTGGAATTGCTCGAGCTATGAGCGATGCAGCAACATCAGTTACTGCCACAAGTGCTGTTATGGGAACTGCGCAATATCTTTCACCTGAGCAGGCGCGTGGTGAAGTTGTAGATGCCCGAAGCGATATCTACTCCACTGGTTGTGTGCTTTATGAACTTCTAGTTGGCAAGCCACCATTTAATGGTGACTCACCAGTTTCAATTGCCTACCAACACGTTAATGAACCAGCTAAGGCTCCTTCGTCAATCGATCCATCAATTCCATCCACTCTGGATGCGATTTCATTATCTGCGTTAGCTAAAGATCCAAATGCGAGATATCAAAGTGCTGCTGATATGCGCTCTGATGTAGAGCGTGCGATTGCAGGCATGCCAATTGCAGCTCGTGCGCCACTAACTTTGAACCAAGATCCAGCTGACTATGCAACAACCGCACTTCCGATATTTAAATCAGGTGGGGTTCACATTGCCGCTAAACCAAAAACTAATAACGGTGGAATTAAATGGGTAGCAATTACTCTGGCCACCATTGTCGCGGCTGCTTTACTATTTTTCATCGGTGACAAACTTTTTCCTGCAGGTACAAGTACCGTTACAGTTCCTAACCTCAAAGCTAAGACAGTTGAGGAAGCGAGCGCTGCACTAGCAAGTGTGGGCTTAATTCTTGGAGAACAGACCCCGCAAGCAGATAACAATGTGCCAAAGGGCGAAATAATTGGGCAAGATCCAGCATCGGGAGAATTACTAGAAACTGGACAAGCTGTGAACGTTATTGTGTCAGCTGGTAAAGATCAAACTGGAGTTCCAGATTTAGTTGGACTGATTTCTATTGAGGCTGCCAAACTCGAACTGGAGAAAGCCCAGCTAGTTTTGGGTCGCGTTACCCCAATAGAAAGTGATAAACCTTCCGGTACCGTCTTGGACCAAGACATAGCAGCTAACACAACTGTTGAAATTGGAACTTTAGTAAGTATTTCGGTATCAAATGGTAAAGCTCCAGTGCCAAACGTTGTGGGCTTAAGTGAGACTGACGCCACGAACGCCTTACTTAATGCTGGGTTCTTGGTTCAAGTTCTCGTTCAGGAAAATACGGCGGTGGCGCCTGGGACTGTACTTTCCCAAACACCAGCAGCCAACGAGTTAACGCTGGAGGGAACCACAGTAAGTATTACGATTGCAGGTGCTCCAGGGTTAATAATTTGTCCTAACGGAACTACAGTTCCGGCTAACCAGACTTGTCCTGTTGTTGTGCCAACTCCAACTCCCACTCCAACTCCGACTCCGACGGCAACTGCGACTGCAACGGCAACGCCTACTTCGACTACTACGCCAGCGCCCTAGCGTTTGCTAAAACTCATCTAGACTAGTTTTTGTGACACGCATTCTAGTTATTGATAATTACGACAGTTTTGTTTTCAATATCGTTCAGTACTTGGCGCAACTTGGTGCAAAGGTTGATGTTAAGCGCAACGATGAAGTAAGCGTTGAGCAGGCCCGAGAATACGATGGCGTATTGCTTTCGCCGGGTCCCGGCACACCGACTGATGCTGGTATTTGCAACGACATAGTGAGGGATCTTGGCGGCGTTGTTCCTATTTTTGGAGTGTGCTTAGGTCATCAAGTGATTGCGGAAGTATTCGGCGCAACTGTTTCACAAGCACCTGAATTACTTCACGGAAAAACTTCGCAAGTGTTTCACCATAATCAAGGGGTATTAGCGCACCTGCCTTCACCTTTTATTGCAACTCGCTACCACTCACTTGCAGTTGAGCGCGAAACGGTGCCAGAGGTGCTTGAGATTACCAGCGAAACAGATACTGGTGTTGTGATGTCTCTTCGCCATCGCGAATTAGATATCGAAGGCGTGCAATTTCATCCTGAGTCAGTGCTAACGCAAGGTGGCCACAAAATGTTAGCTGAATGGTTAGTTCGCTGTGGTGACTTAAACGCCCGCGCGCTTGCTGAGGGATTGCAGCCAGTAATTCCAAATTAGGAATTTTGCAAGTTACTGTTATTCGATGGATCCCTTCCAAGCTGGAATTGTAACTTGATTAATAATCGAAACATCAAAGCCCAAGTTGAATCGATTCACATATTCCCGATAAAGCGATACTCCAGGTTCAACACTTAATGCCTGCTGAAGTTCTGAAATATTTCCAACTGCAGTAACTACAAACGGTGGACTATAAACTCTGCCCTGTAGCGAAAGTGTGTTGCCAACACATCTAATGGCTGAGGTGCTGATGATGCGTTGATCCATAACTTGAATTGCAGTTGCCCCACCTCGCCACATTGCATTAACTACTGCTTGCACATCTTGTTGATGAACTACAAGATCATCTGGCGCGATACCTTGCCCTAAGGCAACTCCAAGTTCCCGCGGCGCGTCGTTTAAAGATATCTGCAGCGCTGAACCTGTCACTGGCGTTAATCCAGTAACTTGCTCTAAGGCAATAATTTGCGAACTTAAAACTGGATCCACATTAATTAAGGACAAGTCATTAACTTCGCGCGAAAGCGTATCTACCTCACCTTGGAGTACGGCAACTTTATTAGCTCGTTCTAAAACTAAACTGCGAAGATCTTGCAGACCACCAGTGCGAATATTTGTGCCATCGGCCGTTATGCCACTTGCGACAAAAAGAAACCCAGCCAAAGCAGCCGAGATAGTGACCAAAGCAGTTTTAGTTCGCCGAGATAACCCTCGCCCATGGTTATCCACAGGATATCCACTGCTGGGGAGAAATTACAACCATGTTATTTACCGCCAGCGAGTGGCAAGGGCAAATCCAACACCTATAAAGCCAAAACCAATCATTATGTTGGTCAAATTGCCCAAATCAGACATTAATGGCACCTGGCTACCAATTAAGTAGAACACCACTATCCACAGCAGTCCCAGAATGAACATGGTCACCATGGTTGGAACTAGCCATACTGGGTTTCCTATTTTGAAGGATTCCGCAACCTTAGCTGGTGGTGGGGTGTAATCCGGCTCTTTGGACTTGCGCGACTTTGACTTAGGCATGGTTAAACCTTACCTGTATTTTCGGTGGTCTCAGCAAATCCTTGGCATAACTAAATGGCCAAATGGCTCTGCCCTAATAGTTGATTACTAAATTACGCGGGCCATTGTGGCCAAAACTAGCAAAGCCAGAATCCCACCGGTTCCAACTGCGTGGATTCGATCTCGGTTTAACCGAGTGCCTTTACTGAATATGTACGCAATTGCAGCGCCAACTACGGCGCCGCCAAAATGGGCCCGCCAATCAATATTTGGCTGGGCGAAACCGATAACCACATTGATGCCGAGCAAAATTAAGAGTTGCGATACATCTGAGTTCATCTGGCGACCGATAACAATGGTGGCGGTAATCAAACCAAAGATCGCCCCGCTTGCCCCAACTGAGACGGTATAAATTGGTGAAAACCAATACGAAGCAACGCTGCCGCCCAAAGCTGCTAGAAAATATAAAGCGCCAAAGCGTAAATATCCTAAAGTTCGCTCAAGTTGCGGACCGAGCCAATACAGCGCGTACATATTAAAAAGCAAGTGCAAGATACTGCCATGCAACAAGGTGGAAGTTATCAGTCGCCACCATTCACCCTGCACAATTGCGATGGGCATCATGCCAAAGATCAGGGCAAATCCGTTAACACCGCCCAATAAAAGTTCCAGAACGAAAATGCTTACGCAAGTTATTAGTATCCATCGAGTCACTTTTGGCACAGTATTAAATGAGCCACCAAAGCGATTTTTAGGAACCGCTACTCGACCAGCTGCAACACATTCAGGACATTGAAAGCCAACTGGTGCACTGATCATGCAGTCTGGACAAATTGTTCGATCACACCGACCGCATGAAACATAAGCTTCACTGTCGGTATGACGGTAACAAGTGTTAGTCACACTTAATCTCTGGAGACGGTAACGCTCTCGATAACAACATCGTTAACTGGACGATCCATCTGTCCAGTTGGAACGCCAGCGATTACATCTACGACATCGCGACTTGCCTGGTCTGCTACCTCACCGAAAATTGTGTGCTTAAAGTTAAGCCAATCAGTTGCAGCCACAGTGATAAAGAATTGGGAGCCGTTAGTGTTTGGTCCAGAATTGGCCATAGCTAAAAGGTAAGGGCGATCAAAAACTAACTCTGGATGTGGCTCATCCTCAAAGCGAAATCCCGGTCCACCAGTTCCCTGCCCAAGTGGATCGCCACCCTGAATCATGAACCCAGGAATAATGCGGTGAAATATCGTTGCGTCATAAAGCGGAGTTGTTCCTTTAACGCCAGTTGCTGGATGCGTCCACTCATGGGTTCCTTCTGCAAGTCCAAGAATCTTATCTGCAGTTTTAGGTGCGTGATTATCAAAAATATTTATATTGATGTCGCCGTGATTGGTATGGAAAGTCATAGTTGATGTCATATTCATAATTCTTGCACACGATTACAAATCTTGCTAAACCCGCGTGGCGAATTACCTTTAGCCAAAACAAAAGTGCCCACGATTTCTCGTGGGCACTTTTACATAATACTTATTACTTTTTGCTGCCTCGTACATCAAGTACGACTGTTGCAAGAACATCTGCATGCAGACGGACCGTTACTTCATGGCGCCCAGCGTTCTTAATTGGAGCCGCCAGAATTATCTTGCGCTTGTCTACATCAACAACGCGAATTGAAGATGCGATGTCGCCAACGGTGATGGATCCAAATAGTCGGCCTTCACTGCCAGCACGAGCAGAAATCACAATTGGAGCTGCTTCTAAAGCAGCCTTGATTTCTAAGGCATGATCTTGGTCGCGAACTGAGCGCTTATTACGTGCGCGCTTAATTTGTGTGACCTGCTTTTCTCCGCCCCGAGTCCATTGTGTTGCTAGACCCTGAGGTACGAGAAAGTTACGACCAAAGCCGGACTTCACGTCAACAACATCACCAGCAGCGCCAAGTCCAGAGACTTCCTGAGTCAAAATTAGTTTCATAAGTCAGCTCTCCTTATCGCGCTGTTGAAGTGTAAGGAAGCAGTGCAATCTCGCGCGCGTTTTTAACGGCGTTTGCGATATCGCGCTGGTGTTGGGTGCAGTTACCTGTAATACGACGAGCCCGAATCTTGCCGCGATCAGAAATGAACTTACGCAAGGTCGGGATGTCTTTGTAATCAATTGCAGATGCGTCTTTGCGACAAAACGCGCAGACCTTCGGCTTAAATTTCTTAATTGGTGGCTTAGCCATTGTGGTGCTCCTTAGGAAGCCCGGTTCAATCCGGAATGGTAGTTCAACAAATGTTGAGGTGGATGGATGAGTTGTCTATTAAAACGGTGGTTCGTCACCAGCGGGTGCGGATGCAGCCCATGGATCATCGGATGGCGCAGCTGTTGCGTTGCCGCCACCGCTGTAACCACTATCGCCTTTTGTGACACGATTTACTTTTGCTGTGGCGTTTTTTAGAGCTGGACCGACGTCGTCAACTTCCATTTCAACCACAGTGCGCTTTTCGCCCTCTTTGGTTTCATATGAACGCTGCTTTAGGCGACCAGTGACAAGAACTCGGGTTCCCTTAGTAAGAGATTCCGCAACATTCTCGGCATACTGACGCCAGACGCTGCAACGAAGAAACAGCGTATCGCCGTCTTTCCATTCATTAGATGTGCGATCAAGTATTCGTGTTGTTGAAGCAACAGTAAATGAGGCAACAGCCAAGCCATTAGGGGTAAAACGTAACTCAGGGTCACTTGTTAGGTTTCCAATTACGGTTACCGTTACATCGCCTTGTGCCATGATTTACCTCTATTTCACATCGAGACGCATGACTTTAGTGCGAAGCACTGATTCATTGAGTCCCAATTGACGATCTAGTTCGGCAACTGCTGCAGGTGAGCAATTGACGTCAAGTAGGGCGTAAATACCTTCGCCCTTTTTATTGATTTCGTATGCCATACGGCGACGACCCCAGATATCGACTTTGCCAACAGTTCCGCCTTCAGTCTTAATTACGTTTAAAAACGCATCAAGTGAGGGTGCTACCGTTCGCTCTTCGAGCTCGGGATCTAGGATTACTACTACTTCGTAGTGACGCATTCTGATACCCACCTCCTGTGGACTAATCGGCCACGGTCTTTCCGTGGCAGGAGGGATCAAGAACCTTTATTCTAGGGTACTTTTGCCAGTTGAAAAAACCTTGTCCACAGCAAAGTCCGATAACCCTGGACTCCTTGGTTTATTTGGACAAGTACCCTTAATTTATGGGAAAACTGGCAATTGGCGCACATGTTGGCGGCGATGATCCGATAGCTGGAGCCAGCGCTCTTGGACTTGATCATATTCAAATTTTTTTGGCAGACCCGCAAGGTTGGAAGAGCTCGGTGTTTCCGCATCCAGATGGCGCCGAAGGGCTTAAGGCAAGTGCCGAAAAAGCAGGTATCGATATCTATGTCCATGCTCGTTACATCATTAATGTGGCCACTACTAATAACAAGGTAAGAATTCCTAGCCGAAAACTCTTACAGACTGATGTAGATGCAGCCGCTGCAGTGGGGGCGAAGGCTGTCATTGTGCATGGGGGTCACGTCACTGAAGGTGACGATCCAGAAGTTGGCGTCGCTAATTGGGTTAAGGCGCTGAATCAACTTGATATGAAAGTGCCGGTTTACATCGAAAATACTGCTGGTGGAAAACATTCAATGGCGCGAAGACTGGAATCCATTAAGGCTCTTTGGGGGGCAGTTGGCGATACTGGCGTTGGTTTTTGTTTAGATACCTGCCATGCGCATGCTGGTGGAATAGATATGGCAAACGTTGCTGAAACGATTCTTGCAATTACTGGACGCATTGACTTAGTGCACTGCAACGACAGTCGGGACGTTTTTGACTCGGGCGCTGATCGCCACGCAAATCTTGGGCAAGGTTGCGTCAATATGGAAAATATATTGCACTGTCTTAAAACTGCTAATGCGCCAATCGTCCTTGAAACACCATTTGACGCAGTTGCAGCTGACTTAGCTTTGCTGCGCCAGGCTCTGTAAAAAACTAAATCCCCAAAGATCCCCAACAGCATAGGTAGATTTAAGACGTGCAGGTTCGCCAAATAACATCCGAACGACATCTTGCATATATTGCTGGCCGAAATTCAGTGTCATTTCTGCAAACACCTGCTTGGGGTAAAACTAAAACGGGCTGGAGTTCGCAATCCCTTGGTTGGTTTGAGGGTGAAGAACTTATCGGAGCTGCCTTAATTCTGTTACGTAAAGTGCCAAAAGTTGAAAAGTATTTGGCGTATTTACCGGAAGGTCCAGATCTTAATTGGGACAGTTCGAAAGACGTCGAGATGGCACTAAGTGCCCTGGTGACTTTCGCTAAAGCGCGCGGTGTATTTCAATTAAAGATGGGTCCGCACACTTGGGTTCGGCGTTGGCATGCCCAAACACTTAAAGATGTAATAGCGCAAGGCACGGTAAAAACAATTGGTGAAGTTACACCCGATGAAATAAATGCGAACGGAATTAATTTATTAAAACAATTACCTGCTTTGGGTTGGCGACAGCGAAAGGCTGAAGCATCAGGATTTGGCGACTTCCAACCGCGTTACGTTTTTCAAATCGCACTGACTGGAAAAACTGAGGAACAAATTTTCGAGGGTTTTAATCAACAGTGGCGCAGAAATATTCGAAAGGCAGAAAAAGAAGGTGTGACAGTTAGGCAGGGAACCATCACTGATCTTCCAACTTTTCATGTTTGCTATGTCGAGACAGCCAAGCGTGATGGTTTCACGCCTCGATCACTTGCCTATTTTCAAACTATGTGGACTGCGATGCGGGATGAATCCATTGAAAGGATCGCGCTGTTTATAGCTAGCCATCCAGATCACGTTGGCGCACTGGCAGCTACCACTATGACTCGCGTTGGTAATCATGCTTGGTATTCCTATGGTGCATCGGCAACCGCGGCGCGGGAATTGCGGCCTAGTAATGCTGTGCAATGGGAAATGATCAAAATAGCCATACGCGACGGTGCTGCTGTTTATGACATGCGTGGGATATCAGACACGCTGGATTCCAACAATCACCTATTTGGTTTAATCCAATTCAAGCTCGGAACGGGTGGCTACGCGCAAGAATATGTAGGTGAATGGGATTATGTACTTTCTCCAGCTTGGGCTAATGCTTTCGATTTCTACATGTCGAGACGGAGTTAACTTATGACTTTTTCACTAACCGTAGATGCGACTAAATTTCGGCAGCACCTAAGTGCTGTAGTGGATGAACTTCAGGCAACGGGCGCGCAACTTGTACCAGTGATTAAAGGTAACGGATACGGATTTACTCGTGGAGTTTTAGCTAAGGAAGCCAGTAACTTAGGGTTAAATCGAATTGCCGTAGGAACAGTTTGGGAATTATCCGATGCGCTAGCTAAATTCTCCGGTGAAGTTGTTGTTCTTGAGCCATTTAATTCTGCTGACACATCAGCTGTTGCGCAGTGGAGCTCAATATTAAAAAATAATGCAGCTCGCGTGATTCTTACTTTGAGTGATTTAGATTTTGCAGCAGCGAGAGCAGCTGGGGCTTCACTTATTTATTTAGAGGGCCTGACATCACTTCATCGTTTTGGAATATCGAAATCAGATTTTTCCACGATTGCGCAAAGCCATCTAGGAACTCTTACGGTTCTTGGTATGTCGCTGCATTTACCAATTGCTGATTCTGAAAAAGTATCTGGTCCTACCGCTGAAGTTTCTATTGCAGTTGATAGCAATAAATTATCTGGAAAGGTATTAGAAATCTGGGACTGGATCGGTAAGTACCAAGAAGTTGCAGTTGCCCAGGGTTTCCCCGTGCACTTGAGCTTGTCGCATGTTTGCGCGGAGGATGTTGAAGCCCTGAAAGAAATGTGTGTTAGCTACAACTTCTCCGTTGATTTTGATTTACGTGTTGGCACTTCTTTGTGGCTCGGCGCCCCAACTGCACTGACAGTTAGTGGGACGATATTGGAAATTCATGATCTTGCTGGCACATCGCAAGTTGGCTACCAGCAAGTTTCAACTAACGGGCAGCGTCGCCTAATTGTTGTAAGTGGTGGAACTTCCCATGGCGTCGCACTTGCTGCACCAACACCAAGATCAAGTTTTCGAAAACGAGGTATTGCCGTTGCGGAAGGCTTCACTCAAGCTTTTGGAAAAGTGCGCTCACCATTTAGTGCTCGTGGCCATAACATGATATTTGCTGAGCCCCCACACATGCATGTCTCACTTCTGTGGGCGCATGATTCATCCGACAAAGTTGGTGACAAATTAGTTTGTAATGTGCGCAATACAACTACAGTTTTTGATCAAGTACTTGGTCTTGATTAATTAGAACCTGAAAGTATTTACTTAACTGAAATTATTATTGTGGTGCCAGCAGGAACAGCAGAATTAGCTACCAGGCTTTGACTCACAACTATTAACGCTGCGGTATTTGCTGGCAGCGCTCCGCCATCACTCATTACAAAATTACCCATTAAATTTGCGCCGGATAGCAGCACAAGTGCTTCGGATATGGATTTCCCCAGCAAATCTGGTACCGCAACTGCGGTTACTACCGGTGCTTGCACACCTGGCAGACCAGATGGGAAAGGCGATGCAACTGGACTGCTTGTTGGGTTTGCACCATCTGGCGCTCCTGTTGGTAAGGGTGCAAACTTTGTCACTGGCTTGTCAGCCAATGCGCCCTTCATATAAGCGGTAAATATTCGGGCTGGGTAAGAACCACCAGTTACTTTAGTTAGACCACCCGTTCCAGCAAGACTCATTGGCTGACCATCAGGTCCGTCTTTCACAAACATCACCGCAGTTGCTAACTCTGGGGTGTAGCCCGCAAATAGTGCTGATTTATTTTCATTTGTCGTTCCGGTTTTTCCAGCAACTGGGCGACCAAGGGCTTTAGCTGCCTTTCCCGTGCCGGCCGTAACAACTTTTTGTAGTGCGTAGTTCACGGTGTCTGCGATGTCAGTACTAAAGGCCTGCACTGGTTTAGGTGCGAGTTGAAGAATTACTTCACCACTACTTGCTGTTACTGAAATTATGTATGACGGCGAAACTTGCAATCCACGTGATGCGAATGTGGCATAGGCAGCAGCAATGTCAACAACATTTGGACTAGTGGTGCCGAGAGTGAATGCAAGATTTGGTTCCATACCAACGGTGTCCGCTGGAATGCCTGCGCGCTTTGCGGCTTCGAAAACTACTTCGCGTCCAACTAAATTAGCTAGCTCGACGTAGGCAGAGTTCACTGAGTTCTCCGTGGCATTAAGCAGTGTGATTTGATCACCGTAGGATTTGTCGCCGTAGTTCACTACTTCGTAGTTATCAACCATGGTTTTATTTAGTCCACTGAATGTTGTAGCCAGAGTTACATTGTTTTCAAGTGCGGCTGCCAAAGTAAACGGTTTGAAAGTTGAGCCAGCCTGTCCGATCATCTGGGTAGCGTTATTAAATTGGTTTAATAAATAATCTGCCCCGCCATAAATTGCAACTACTTCACCAGTCTCGGGACGTACCGAGGCGACTCCAATTCTTAATCCTTCAATATTCTCAGTTGGTCCTTCTTCTAGTACCGCTTTGAATAATGCATCTTGCGCAACTTTGTTAAATGTTGTTATGACTCGTAAGCCTGACAAATTAATTTGATCTTCAGTAATTCCATTTTCAAACATAGTTTGTCGCACTTGTTCAATTAGGTAACCTTGCGGGCCACCAAAAGTATTGAAGGATTCGTTAGGCACAATCATTGGGAACTGCACATTGCTTCGTTCTTCGGCAGTAATCCAGCCTTGTACTGCCATGCCATCCAAAACATAATTCCAACGATTAGTTAAACGCTCCAGATTTTCTTCTGGCGCTAATCCATTTGGGGCCTGAATTATGGCGGCTAGCAGCGCGGATTCAGAAAGGTTTAATTCCACAACATTTTTATCGAAATATTGATTAGCTGCTGTTGCAATTCCATATGAACCGCGACCGAAATAAATGGTGTTTAAATAATCATTTAAGATTTGATCTTTCGCTACTATCGTTTCGAGTTTTATTGAAAGTACGAGTTCTTTGTATTTCCTCGATAACGTTCGCTCTTGCGTTAGATAGGCATTCTTTGCATATTGTTGCGTGATGGTAGAGCCACCACCGGCTCCAGAGGCACCAATTAAATTCGTAAAAATTGCGCGGGAAATTCCGCGAATCGAGAACCCACCGTGATTATAGAAATCGCGATCTTCAGCTGCCAGTATCGCTTGCTGGGTGAATAACGGAATCTGTTCCATGTTGACCGATACCCGATTAGCTTCGCCAAGTCGACCAAGTTCAGTTACGCCATCGTCGTAATAAAGGATCGAAGTTTGCGCAACCGAGATCTCACTGGGCGCCGGCACGGCTGCTACTCGCACCGAAAAGGAAAGTGCCAGTACAGCTAATCCAAATCCAACCAGCGCAACTACAAGTAATTGCCGAATTGATGGCAAGATTCGTCGAAGTTTGCGCTTAGGTTTGCGTGATTTATTTGCCACTCATCTATTTCAGCACATCCCTGGGCTCACGTGGTGGAGTACGGGGCGTGCCATCTCCTAATACATATGACATGTGTAAGTGATTCCAGCCACATGAGGTGCAAGCTTCGACAACATAAACCCGAAAATGACCATACTCATAAGCCAGAGATTTTAGGTCAGTTGAAGATTTAACGCGGCCCGATAAATAACCTAAGTCATCACCAAATGTGTAATTAACATGAACTAGTTCATTCTTTTTACACATCGGGCAGGCCCGCTCCGTGATTTCCCCGTGATTCTTGGCGGCCCTAATTAGATATGGATCTGCGTCACATACCTGTTCACGTAAAAGCGCATCATGTTTGATCTGCTCTAGTACCGCGCGACGAGCCAAAACGTAATCCAAAATCTGGCGGGGCCGAACCGGATCTGCGATATCTTCCGCGGGATGCGCAATTGGGTTCGGTGCTTTAGCGCTAGCTGAACTGGCGCGAATTCCGGAAATACTTTGGTGGGATCCTGGCCGGCTCATTTGACCACCTTAAACCCATTTAAAGCAAGGGGATTATGGCAAATTCCAAAGGTTGCCCCTGGGTATTGCCATAACTCGTTTGAACTGTATCCTAAAGATGTATCAATTTGATACATCAAATTTTTCTATTATTTGGGGTTTTCCAGTCATGGCCAAAAGATCTGCTGCGTTAGAGCTGGCAATCCTTGGAGTTTTGGCAGATACCCCGCAACATGGTTATGAACTTCGACGGCGCCTGATTTCAGTTTTGGGACTTTTCAGCACTATTTCTTATGGCGCGCTTTACCCAACTCTGAAAAATCTTGTCGCTCGTGGCTTGTTAGTCGAGCAAGATGATATTGGCACTGGCAAATACCCAAAACGGACTCGAATCACTTACGCCCTGACTCCTAGTGGAGTTGCGCACTTCAACTCATTAGTTGCTGACAGTGGGCCTGGCGCCTGGGATGACGACACTTTTGCGATTCGAATGTCGCTATTTGGCCAAACCGAAGTAAATACCAGAATTCATATTTTGCAAGGTCGGCGCAGCAGATTAGAAGATCGACTAGCCAATTTGCAGAGTAATTTATCCAAGGGCCGAGAGCGTTTGGATTCCTACACTTTAGAACTTCAACAACATGGCTTGGAAGCACTTGAACGCGAAGTGCGATGGCTCAATGAACTTATCTCGCGTGAACAAACAGGTCGCGCCACAAATAGTGGCGAATCTGATTCTGCGCAAGGTAACACCAAGTAAGTAGTAAGAGCGTAAGAAAAATATTCACTGACAACCAGGAGGCAAAAAGTGAGTGAAGTTAGAGTAGCGATTGTTGGCGTGGGCAACTGCGCATCATCGTTGGTACAAGGCGTTGAGTACTACAAAGACGCCGATCCAAAAGCACAAGTTCCAGGACTTATGCATGTTCAGTTCGGGGACTATCACGTCCGGGATGTGAATTTCGTTGCTGCGTTTGATGTCGATGCCAAGAAAGTTGGCGAAGATCTTTCTGCTGCAATATTTGCAAGTGAAAACAACACAATCAAATTCTCTGATGTGCCATTAACGGGTATCACTGTTTTGCGTGGTCACACCTACGACGGACTCGGAAAGTACTACCGCGATATGGTTGTGGAATCTGATGATGCACCGGTTGACGTCGTGCAAACTCTTAAAGACGCAAAAGTAGACGTGCTCGTTTGTTACTTGCCAGTTGGCTCTGAAGAGGCAGCAAAATTTTATGCGCAGTGCGCAATTGATGCTGGCGTTGGCTTTGTTAATGCACTTCCAGTTTTCATAGCTGGTACCAAGGAATGGGCTGACAAATTCACAGCTGCTGGTGTTCCAATTGTTGGTGACGACATTAAGAGTCAGGTGGGCGCGACCATCACGCACCGAGTTCTTGCCAAACTATTTGAAGATCGTGGCGTGACAGTTGATCGCACTTATCAATTAAATGTTGGCGGCAACATGGACTTTATGAACATGTTGGAACGCGATCGTTTAGAGTCGAAGAAGATTTCTAAGACCCAAGCGGTTACCTCACAATTACGCGACAAGATCGATCCTCGCAATGTCCACATTGGTCCGAGTGACTACGTGGCTTGGCTTGATGATCGCAAGTGGGCCTTTGTTCGCCTTGAAGGTAGAGCATTTGGTGACGTGCCATTGAGTTTGGAATACAAACTTGAAGTTTGGGACTCCCCTAATTCAGCTGGTGTGATTATTGATGCGATTCGTGCTTGCAAGATTGCATTGGATCGTGGCCTTGGTGGACCAATTCTGAGTGCATCAAGTTACTTTATGAAGAGTCCGCCAGTTCAGTATGACGATACTAAGTGTCGTCAAGAAGTGGAAGATTTTATTGCGGGTGTCTAGTTAACCGCCAATAAATATTGCGGGTGTCTAGTTAGCCGCCAATAAATATTACGGGTGTCTAGTTAGCACAAAAGCAGCCTCCTAACCTGTGGGCCATCAGTTGAACTGGTGGCC
The DNA here is from genome assembly GCA_037619625.1 of Actinomycetes bacterium. GTDB lineage: Bacteria > Actinomycetota > Actinomycetes > S36-B12 > UBA5976 > UBA5976. The sequence goes on along the minus strand of JASJMK010000049.1, from coordinate 51,539 downwards.
CACAGGTTTTTAAATTTGCTAGAGAACGAATTTTCATTGGGTTGACGGTAGCGTAACTAAAGTGAGACTGCCCAGCCTTCGCGCTGTTTCCTTTATCCGCCATGCAAATGCGCGAGAACTACTTGGCGTGCGAATCTTTGGCCAAGCTGGCGATGGTTTATTGCAAACCGCGCTTGCCACATTTGTTCTATTCTCACCCCAGCGCGAGTCAGATCCCCGCAAGATCGCATTGGCATTTGGAATCCTGCTGCTGCCATATTCAGTGATTGGACCTTTTGTCGGAGTATTGATTGATCGTTGGTCGCGGCGCACTATCTTGATTCGAGCAAATTTAGTTCGGGTAATAACCATGCTCGCAATTGCAATCGTAATTACTGGTCATTCACCGAATTCTTTACTTGCCGTTCTTGTGCTTGTCAGCCTTGGCGTAAATAGATTTGTGCAAGCTGCATTGTCGGCATCATTGCCACACGTGGTTAAGGGTGAAGACTTAGTGCCAGCAAATGCCTTGTTTCCAACGCTTGGAACCACGGCTGCGGCGTTTGCTGCCGCATTTGGAATTGCCACGCAGAGTGTCTTTTCAAACTCAGACACAGTTAATGCAACCTTGGTTGGGCTTGGCGCTTTATGCGCCGGTATCGCTGGAATCATCGCAATCCGCATTAAGCCAAAGCATATTTTGGGCCCAGACATTATTGAATCAGCTATGCGTGAGGAGATTCGAAATGCACTCGCGGGTCTTGTCGCTGGCTTCCAATACATGGCTCGCTCAGGTCGAGTTCTAAGCAGCATGTTCGCCGTCGCTTTTCAACGCTGGGCCTTTGGTGCTTTGACTGTTCACGTTCTCTTGCTTTCTCGAAATTCGTGGCACACCAATGCTTCAGCAGACCAGGCAGTGCTTGATTTTGGTTTTGTCGCTGGCGCCGCCGCATTCGGAGCATTCTCGGCAGCGATTTTGAGTACGTTTTTATTGAGCGACAAAACTGATGAAACAGTTGCGACAAACTTACTCAAGCCACATCGACAGGTACATCTAATTGCTGCCATGTCAGTCGCTGTCGCGGTAAGTGTGGTTGTGACATTTATTGGATATCAAGTTGGAACTCTGACAGCGGTAATTGCAGCAGCTGCAACTTTAGGTTTTGCTGGGCAATTACTTAAAATCAACGCTGACACAACTATTCAACGAAATATAGATGACGCGCATCGTGGTCGAGTGTTTTCCATTTTTGACATGATGATAAACGTTGCTTTAGTTATTGGAATAACTTCGTATTCTCTAATTGAAGCTGCCAGAGAGAATGTGAACGTCGGTGCTAGCTACTCTGTGATTTTGTTGAGCGCCAGTACCGGCTTGTCGATATTTCTCTTCACTAAATATCGTAAGTCCACGACTTAAAACTATTTTTGGCTTTTCCACCATGTCAATAGTTGCTCAACTGCTGCCTCGCGAGTAATTGGACCTTGATCAAGTCGAATTTCAAGTAAGTAGTTATAAGCCGCACCGACAATTGGACCTGCTGGAACTTGCAAGATCTCCATGATGTCGTTGCCATCTAGATCTGGACGAATGGACTTAAGTTCCTCTTGTTCACTAAGCACTGCGATGCGCTGTTCCAAATCATCATATGTTGCAGCCAATATTGCTGCCCGTCTCGCATTTCTTGTAGTGCAATCTGCGCGCGTTAGTTTGTGCAATCGAACTAGTTGATCTCCGGCATCTCGAACATAACGACGGACTGCAGAGTCGGTCCACTGACCTTGTCCGTACCCATGGAATCGCAAATGCAATTCGGTAAGTTGGCAGACGGAGTCAACAATATCTGTTGGGTAGCGCATTGCGATCAGACGTTTGCGAGCGATCTTTGCGCCAACTACCTCATGGTGGTGAAAACTCACTCCACCGCCCGCTTCGAATCTACGAGTTTTTGGTTTACCAATGTCGTGCAGTAGAGCTGCTAGCCGTAAAACTAAATCTGGTTCCAGTTGTGGTTGATGTGTGGACTCTAGAGCGATTGCTTGTTGCAAAACAATCAAGCTGTGCTCGTAGACATCTTTGTGTTTATGGTGTTCATCTATTTCTAGCTGAAGCGCCGGCAGTTCTGGGATTATGTAATCTGAAAGTTTTGTGCCATCAAGAATTTCTAATCCGGCAGTCGGAAACTCGCCCATTATTAATTTATTGAATTCGTCACGGATTCGCTCCGCTGAAACGATTTCTATTCGCTGTGCCATGTCAGTGGCTGCTATTAGTAAATCTACAACTGGGGTAAAGCCAAGTTGGCTTGCAAATCTTGCAGCGCGCATCATGCGTAAGGGATCATCGGAGAATGAGAGTTCTGGCTCTCGCGGAGTTCTGATTAATTTTCTCGATAAGTCACTGACACCATCAAACAAGTCAACAAATTCCAGCTCTGGCAAGCGGACCGCAAGCGCGTTAATCGTGAAATCGCGTCGAACTAAATCTGCTTCAAGTGTGGATCCAAAGGAGACTTCGGGCTTTCGGCTTTCATCTCGATAAATCTCGGAACGATATGTTGTTATTTCTGCTTTGAAATCATTTCGCCGCACACCGACTGTGCCAAAAGCAATGCCTACATCCCAAATAGCATCCGCCCAGGACTTCACAACTTCATTAATTTGCTGCGGTGTTGCATTCGTTGTGAAATCTAAATCAGTTATTGGCCTAGCAAGAATTAAATCTCGAACTGAGCCGCCAACTAATGCCAACTCAAATCCGGCAGATTGAAATGCAATTGCCAATTCCATGGCATCGGGCATCGCGCGCGCAGCCGAGGTAACCACACCTGCTGCAACGCTATGCGGGGACAAAGTATTCATGACTGCACCTAGCCTAGATGTAGTCCCAAATAAGGGCGTTAATTATGGGTATTCTGAGGAGGTGAACCGGTTGCAGCTTCTAAGTGCTCGCGCGTTGCCGGCAATTATTGCCACTTTGCTGGCAATGACAACGCTAGGGCTCAGCGCTACTTCCTCAAGTGCCGCGCCAAACGATCCGATTGCGTTCTCAAGTTATGTAATCGCGCCGATTCAAACCCAGGCTCTGCCCGCGCCACCTGAGCACTTAGTCACGTTGCGGGGAACATACAAAAACACCTCTGACACTTACATATCGGAATTGAATTTGGACCTGGCAACTTTTGGACCAATTACTACCCGCACGCAGCTAGGAGAATTGCTAAGAGAGCCCGCTAGTTTCAATGATCTGGCAATATCCACAACTGCAATTTCTGCGCGGCTACGCAATTTGGCTCCTGGCGTCACGAAAACTTGGCAAGTAACATTTCGTGGTGAGCAAGTCTTGGGAGCTGATGCCGCAGGGGTGTTTGCAATTGGGCTCGCACCGCAATCACGCGACAACGGGCCAAGTGCCGCGATTGCGATTCCATGGTTTTTTAACTCTGAAGTGCAGCCCACAAAAGTAGTTTTAGCGATTCCGTTAACGACACTCAGTACAAATTTGGCGAACGGCAAATCATCTGATGCCGCCACAGATTTAAATGAGGCAGATAGATTATCTGCATTGTTACGAAGCCAAGGAAATTCCGCAGTTTCTTGGCTGGTAGATTCAGCAATTTCTACTTGGGCAAATAACTTGGTAACCAATACTGATACTGCTGGCGCAAAAGAATTAGTTGCTGCGCTCGCGACTTTGCCGGCTGGCGCCCCGGCGCTTCCTTACGGTCATGCTGATCTCTCGGCAATGGTGCGAGGTGGCAAACAAGCTGAAGTTGGCGAAATTATCACACGAACGGTACAAACTGCTGCCGGTGGTCCGATTTTCTACACTCCCGCAAGTGGCGAATCCGATCGCACTACAACTGCTCTGCTTAATCAACAGAACATTAAATCGATTATTTCCAACGATTCAATTCATGACAATGAACGCGAAACTACAACTGCTTCAGTAACTTCTTCGTCTAATCAAGTTCTGGTATTCGATGTTGCGGCATCAAAGTGTTTAATTGACATGGAAACTAATGAAGATAGTTTTTTCCGTGCCACCACATGTATCAAGGCAGAACTAGGCATGATAACTGCCGAGTCACCACAAAGTGCTCGCTCAATAATTGTTTTGGCGCCAGCCAATTGGAAAGTTTCCAGTATTGGACTCACAGAATTACTTTTACAGTTAAGTAATCACAATTGGATGCAGCTTGCCCCACTGCAAGAAATCGCGGCGCAAGAAGCTACGGAAAGTTTTATTGCGCTAAAACCAGTTGAAGCTCGAAGCTTTAGTCGGACTTTACTTCAACTTTCAAGTGAAGTGAAAACTAAAACCGAAAGTGTTTCAGCACTTTACGATGATCCGGAATTGGCTGCTAGTTTTACAACTGCTCGGCTACTTGGTTACTCCGACCTTTGGCCTTCTAATGCGCAAGCCGGTAGATATTTTGAACAAAATTCAAATTTACTTAATGAGTATCTTGACGCAATTGTGTTGGAGGCATCCGCCCGGATCACAACACCACAAGCAAATTCGCAAATTCCGATCACAATTTTGAATGCTAGTGATCGCGATGTTTCAGTAAGCCTGGAACTGACCAGCACATCAGAATCAAGGTTTTCAGCGCAACCTTACGGTCTAGTTCAAGTCGCGCCGGGTCAACGAGTTACAGTTCCAGTTTCAATATCTCTAATTGGTGCTGGCATCGTCACTGTGCAAGCTCAACTTATCGCCCCCAATGGTGAGCGCTTCGGTGCAGGTAAACAAATCCAAATCTCTTCAGCGGCTTATAGTCAGTTCGCCCGTACTCTGGTGTTGGGTGCTTTTGGGTTATTACTCGCACTCGCGCTGAGTAACTTTGTTAAGCGACGCAAGGAAAGTCGCCTGGCTAAAACTAATCAAATAAGTACTGAATAGGCGGTAGTGAAGCAGGTGTCATCCTTTTTGGGGCAAACTTCCGGCATGGCCGCTGGAACTCTAGCCAGTCGCATTACTGGTGTACTTCGCGATATTGCTTTGGTGGCCGCCATTGGAACCGGAATTTTTTCTGATACTTACTCCGTGGCTAACAGCATCCCAAACATAATTTACATATTAATTGCTGGTGGGGCGATCAATTCCGTATTCATTCCGGCCTTGATTCGACACATGGAAGATGATGTTGATGATGGAAAGCAATTCACTGATCAACTCTTAACACTGGTGGGCTTGATACTCATCGTGATAGTGGTTGTTACGGTTATCGCTGGTGGTTTGATAATTCATCTCTACGCCACAAGTTTGTGGACACCCGAAGAATTTAATATCGCAACTATGTTTGCGCGCTGGTGTCTTCCGCAAATTCTATTTTACGGTTTATATACCCTGGCCTCACAGATCCTAAATTCTAGAAATTCATTTGCCTTACCTATGTATGCACCAATTGCCAATAACATTGTTGTGGTTATTACTGCACTGATTTTTATTTCAGTCATGTCTGGCGTCCCCGATGCACAAACTGTTACTACGGCACAAATTAATCTCTTAGGTATTGGCACAACACTTGGCGTTATTGCTCAGGCGTTAATTTTGATTCCAGCACTGCGAAAAGTTGGCTACAACTATAAGCCAAATTTCAAATTCAGAAATGTTGGCAATAGCAAAATTGGAAATCTTGCGAAGTGGACTATTGGCTTTGTTTTAGTGAATCAAATTACTTTCTTGCTAGTTTCAAATTTGACGACCTTAGCAAATGTTCTAGTGTCTGCCAATCAAAATGTGGTTGCCGTTGGTTTTACTTCTTACCAAAAAGCTCAACTTATGATGATGTTGCCGCATTCAATCATTACGGTTTCTGTTATCACTGCATTACTTCCGCGCTTAAGTAGGCAAGCTCATGAAAAGGATGACGCTGCTTTTGGTGGCGAACTCTCCGCTTCATTACGTCTAGTTACTGCCTTGATGATTCCTAGTGCAATCTTTTTATTAGTTTCTGGGCCATGGCTTGGTGCCTTGTTATATGGATATGGCGCTTCTACTTTTGCGCAGGGTGCAGCTCTTGGCGCAATTGCTTCTATGTTCGCCTTGGGGTTGCCAGCATTTTCGTTGTTTTACGTTTTGTTGCGTAGTTACTACGCTCAAGAAAACACAAAAACGCCATTCTTCATTAATTTGGGATTCAACGGATTGCACATAGCGATTGGGTTTAGTTTGTTTGCCATTTTGCCCCAGCAATTCGCAGTTGCTGGGCTGGCACTTGGGTATTCGATTTCCTACGTCATAACCTGCGCGTTTACTTGGTTCCGAGTCGGTAAGAGGGTCCCAGCGCTTCAAAATAATGGTCATTTACGTTTGCTGATTCGAGTGAGTGTCGCGGCGCTTCTGGCGGGAACAGTCTCGTATTTGTTAGTTCGCTTAACTATTGTTAATCAGTCCGCAATCTCTGCACCGCGCCTGGGACTTGCCATAACAAGTTTTGCAGCAAGTTTTACTGTTCTATATTTACTGCTTGCAAAACTTTTTCGAATTTCTGAGGTGTCGGCAGTCCTGGCCTTAGTGCGCCGGAAGTAGCCAACTACAATTACGACATGAGTAGCGATGGGCAGAGAATCTTTGCTGGTCAATACAAACTAGACGTTCAAATCGCTAGTTCGTTGAGTTCTCCCATGTGGCGCGCAATGGATCTATTGCTTAAGCGCTGGGTCACTCTAGTTTTACTTCCTACTTCTGATTTGCGCAGCGTGAAGTTATTGCAAGAGTGTCAAGGCGCGGCGGCAAATGATAGACGTGACGTAATTGCGATTTTGGATGTCATTGCCTCGGGAACTATTACTGGAGATCACTTAGATGATTCCCAAGAGGCTTATGTCGGGATTGTTTTTGAATGGCTTGATGGTGAATCGCTAGATCAGTTGTTAGTTAAACGTGGTGACGTCATTGATGTTGAAACCGCCTTACAGCAGGTTGGCATCATTGCTAATACTCTCGCTTACGCCCATTCCCTGAACATATTTCATGGTCGCCTCCGTCCGCACAACTTAATTTTTTCCGAGGGTCAAAATGTGCGGCTTAGCGGCTTTGGTTTAGACAGCGCCCTGATGGGATCAGATTCAACTAATAGTGTCCAACAAGATATCAAGGGAGTTGGAAATCTATTATTTGTCATGGTCACTGGGATGTGGCCCCTGGTAAGCGTAGATTCGTTGCCTGCGGCTAAAACAACCAGCGGCGCAGCATTAGTTTTGCCAAGTGAAGTTCATGGCGGTATTCATGGCGGAATTGATCAGATATATAGGCGCACGCAAACGGGTGGATATTCCTCAATGCGCGAAGTTATTGATGCGCTCTCGGTAGGAGAAGTTGAAGTAGTTGAAAACTTACAAGCGCGAGTTACCCGATTCACGGCCAGCTCAGTAACTTGGCACCCAGAGGATGGAAGTAGCGCGAGTCGATTCAAAGTTGTTGTAGTAGCTGCGTTGGCAGTGGCAATTTTTGGGTGGATTGGTTGGCAGCTGCTAACAAGCAACTTTAAAACACCTGATTCCATGGCCGAAAGTATCAGCTCCCCGTTACCAAGTATCGAAATAACTACTCCAACTGGGACCGGTGAAGAAGCACAAATTTCAGGTGTTTCAACTTACGACCCATTCGGCGATGAAACTGAGAATGAGAAGCTAGCCGATTTTGCTATCGATGGCGACACCCAAACAGCTTGGACTACCGTGGCCTACCGCAAAGCGAGTATGGGTAAATCTGGGGTTGGTTTAATCGTTGACCTTGGCGCGCAAACGCTAGTAACGAAAGTTGAACTTGAATTTACCTCTGCTGGCCAGGTTGCTGAAATTTATGTTGGGGATACGACCACTCCCGATTTTGCAACTGCTACCAAATTTGGCCAAGCGGATGGCTCCGCGGACACCGCTTCTGTCCTGCCCAATGCGCCAACATCTGGTCGCTATGTAGTTGTCTGGCTAACCCCAGATTTACCAAAGTCCAAGTCCGGTAAATTTCAAGGTGGGATAGCTGAAGTAAGGGTATTTCGCTAGGGCGCATACTGCCACCAAAGTAGCCAAAAAATCTCTGAAACTAAAAGTAGTAAACTTTAATTAATACTCTTTAAGGAATTTCATGTCACAAGCAATTAATGACGTAATAATTATCGGCTCTGGACCCGCTGGTTATACCGCCGCTATCTATGCAGCTCGCGCGCAATTGCAGCCCGTTGTATTTGAGGGCGCTGTCACCGCCGGTGGTGCGTTGATGAATACCACCGAAGTAGAGAATTTCCCTGGCTTCCAAGATGGAATTATGGGACCAGCTTTAATGGAAAATATGCGCGCGCAAGCGGTTCGATTCGGCGCCAATCTAATTACAGATGACGTAACAGTTGCCGACTTAACTAAAGACGTTAAGACAGTAATTGATGGTGAAGGCAAAGAGCACCAAGCGCACGCCGTTATTCTCGCGACCGGCTCAAGTTACCGCGAACTCGGTTTAGAAAATGAAAAGCGGTTGTCCGGACATGGCGTCTCATGGTGTGCGACTTGTGATGGCTTCTTTTTCCGGGATCAAGACATTGCTGTTGTCGGTGGTGGTGACTCCGCCGTTGAAGAAGCTACTTTTCTTACGCGTTTTGCAAAAAGCGTAACTATGATTCATCGTCGGGATGAACTTCGCGCCAGCAAAATCATGGCTGATCGAGCTCACAATGATCCTAAAATTAAATTTATTTGGGATAGTGAAGTTGCTGACTTGCATGGTGATGCGAAATTATCTGGCATTACGATTCGAGACATCAAGTCTGGTAAAACGAGTGAACTTCCAGTCACGGGGTTATTTGTCGCGATCGGCCATGATCCGCGCTCGGAACTACTTAAGGGGCAAGTAGATCTAGATCCTGCTGGCTACGTCCTGACTAAAGCTGGAACAACACAGACAAATCTTTCTGGCGTATTTGCTTGTGGTGACTTGGTCGATCACACATATCGCCAAGCAATTACTGCTGCCGGCACTGGGTGTAGCGCAGCACTTGATGCAGAGCGTTTTTTATCAAGTCTGCACAGTAAATAATCAATAACCTAAGTTGTGGATACCCCACCACTTAGGCTTAAGATAACCGCAAAAAGAGGAGTAATCATGGGTGCTACCGCAGCCGTAACAGATGCGTCGTTTTCCGACGACGTACTAAAGAGTACTAAGCCAGTACTGGTAGATTTTTGGGCCGAATGGTGTGGCCCGTGCAAGATGATCGGTCCAATCCTGGAAGAGATAGCCGCTGCACACGGTGACAAACTTACGATTCTGAAACTAAATGTTGATGAGAATCCAGCCACCGCAGCGAACTACGGTGTTTCCTCGATTCCCACGATGAATGTTTACTTAAATGGCGAAGTTGTTAAGCAGATTATTGGCGCAAAGCCAAAAGCTGCTTTGCTATCAGATTTAGCTGAATACATTTAAGTCTCATATGAGCGTTTCGATCCTGCGGATCGGTGATCAAGGACCTGGCGTTATGGAGGTCCGGGATCGGTTAGTCCGCCTAGGACTTTTAAGTTCTAACGTCAGCGCAGCTGCGGATGTTTTTGATGACATCTTGTTAGCTGCGCTGCGTTATTTTCAACAGAGTCGTGGCCTAACTGTTGATGGCTTAGTTGGACCGCAAACTTTTCGCAGGCTTGAAGAAGCTCGTTGGGGAGTTGGCGATCGAGTTTTAAGTTTTACACCAGGTCATCTGATACACGGTGAAGATGTTGCACAATTACAACAACGACTTATTGAATTAGGTTTTGCACTTGATCGAGTTGATGGAATTTTTAGTAAAGCTACCGATGGCGCAGTACGCGAGTTCCAGCGAAATGTTGGCCTTGATGTCGACGGTATATGTGGCCCGCAATTCTTTCGCGCCTATCATCGGTTAGCTAGAACTATTTCTGGTGGTAGCCAAGAGCATCTTCGAGAGATTTCTACTGTGGCGAATTTTGGGAAATCCCGAACTGTAGAAACCTGTTCAATTTTGCTTGACCCAAGTGATTTGGCTACTCACATTTTTGGCAGCGAGCTTTCCCATGCTGACATTTGTTGGGATATCGCATCACGACTGGAGGGTCGCTTAGCTGCCATGGGAACTTTGGTGCTTCTCACTAGGCCAAAGAATGGTCCAACTGAGGGCGAGCGAACTCGCGCAGCACTTGCCAACGAAAGCAATGTTGATTTGATTATTGGCTTGGGTCTAGATCAACACACAAATCCGGCGGCTAATGGTGTTGCCACTTATTACTTTGGACATGAATATTCAAGGTCCGCAACTGGCAGCAGGTTGGCCGAAATTGTGCAGGAGGAACTCAGTTCTCGAACCCAGTTAACTGATGCGCGAACCCATGCAAAAACTTGGGATCTTTTGCGCCTAACAAGAATGCCTAGTATTCGTGTTGAACTTGGTTACGCCACAAGTCCCAAAGATGGTTTAGCGTTATCCGACTCAGGCGTTCGAGATTGCCTCGCAGCTGGTTTAAGTTCGGCAATCACAAGAATTTTGGCGCCCCGGATCGGTTAAGTTAGAAATGTGACCTGCATCACATTGTTCAATATCAAACTTTGTAAATATGGGGTTCGTTATTTGACTGGTTCGCCAAACATTCCGCGAGCTTTCGGATCAATCACATCAACAATTCTTTGCAGATCTTCTAGCGTGGCAAATTCGATAATGACTTTGCCGCGCGTTCGGCCAAGTGAAACCGTAACTCGGGTGTCGAGTTTGTCGGAAAGCCGATCCCCAATCGATTTAAGGCCAGGCGCGCTGATCTTGCCCGCGGTTTTCTTTGCAGTTTTATTCGCTGGCTTATCGTCTTGACCCAAAGAAACTATTTCTTCAACAGTTCGTACTGACAGTCCTTCGGCAACTATGCGATTGGCCAATCGTTCGATCGCACTTTGATCCTTGAGTCCGAGTAATGCTCGGGCATGACCTGCGGAAATTACGCCAGCTGCAACTCGGCGTTGCACCGCGACTGGCAGATTAAGCAAGCGAAGCGTGTTCGATATTTGTGGCCGAGAGCGTCCCAGCCGGGTGGCTAACTCTTCTTGGGTGCCGCCAAAATCTTCTAGGAGTTGCTTGTAAGCAGCTGCTTCTTCCAGTGGGGTTAACGCCGCGCGGTGCAAGTTTTCTAGTAAGGCATCTCGCAACATTTGATCATCTGCGGTCTCGCGAATCAAGGCTGGGATGGTGCTAAATCCCGCTTTTTTAGTAGCTCGTAACCGGCGTTCGCCAGCAACTAGCTCGTAGCGGCCACCGGGGGCGGGGCGCACCACAATCGGCTGCAGTAATCCAACTTCTTTAATGGAGTGAACCAGCTCGGCCAAGGCTTCATCATCAAAAACTTGGCGCGGTTGTTGTGCGTTTGGCATAATCGAGCGCACACTAAGTTCGGCAAAAGTTAGGCCCGCGATTGCTTTGGGCTGTGGTGTTTGCTGGCTCTCCGCTGCGGTTTTTAGATTTGCCGCTTTACTTGTTGCCGTGGTTGGCTTTGGCGCTATTGCGCCTTTGGTTGCAGGCTTTTTTGGCGGTAACGCACTTGTTCGCTTAGTTGCCTTAACTGGCGCGACTGCCGGTTTCGTGGCGGATTTAGTCGCTGATTTCTTGGCCGTGGTTTCACGTGAAACATCTGGAATAAGTGCTCCCAGACCACGTCCTAAACTTTGTCGCTTAGCCATTAGCTATCCCTTCGCTTTGCGTTCGGTGATTTCTCGAGCAGCCGCTAGGTAAGCAACCGCCCCAGTTGAGCCTGGGTCGTAAGTCATAACTGACTGGCCAAATGAGGGTGCCTCTGCCACGTAAGTAGATCTTGGTATCACGGTGGCTAATACCTTTTTCCCAAAATATCCCCGCACTTCTTCGACTACTGAAGAAGATAAATTAGTCGTTGAGTTATACATCGTGAGCAAAATAGTGCTTACTTCTAACTCTGGATTAATTCGTTCTTTCACGAATTCGATGGTGCGCAATAGTTGTTGTACGCCCTCAAGCGCGTAAAACTCACATTGAATTGGAATTAGCACCTCTTTAACCGCTGCCAGGGCATTAATGGTTAAAAGTCCTAAACTCGGCGGGCAATCGATGAATACATAATCCATCTCATGTTCAGCTAGAAATTGAGATAACGCAGTCTTTAGCAGGAATGGTCGCTTAGCCTCAGTTACCGTCGTAATAAGTTCAATATCTGCGCCAGCTAAGTCCAGGGTGGCCGGTAAAACCCAAAGGGAGTCAAAGCCTTGAGCTTGCGTCATCATATTTGCGATTGGGGCGCCATCAAGCAAAACGTCAAAGGATCCGCTGGCATCTTCATAATGATCGATACCAAAGGCAGTGCTGGCATTTCCTTGTGGATCAAGGTCAATTACCAGGACATTTAGCCCAGCTAATCCCATTGCGGCGGCTAAATTTACGGCCGAGGTGGTCTTACCAACACCACCTTTTTGATTGACAATAGTGATAATTCGAGTTGATTTTGGCTTGGCAAAAGTACCTTTTAACCCGCGCCGGACATAAACAGCAGCAGCAGCTGCTGTTGCAAGTGGGGTGTCTTCATCTTCGGCGTAAGCCATTTTGCCAACCTCGATTGGTGCCCAGAAATTAAATTAATCCGAGTCCTAAGCGTAGAGCACACCCAAGCGGAACTTCTAGGTGGTTACCCGAACTACTGTCGTCTGGGGTTCAACTAATCCTTGGCCACATAACAAAATTTCCGCTTTTCGCCCCTTTAAAACATCAGCTGCATCAGCAATTTCAGTCGCTGCTGAGCTCCCTTTCATGGCCAATATCTGCCCACCTTTAGAAGTTAGTGGCAGTGCCCAAGTCAGTAATTTACCAAGTGGCGCAACGGCCCTGGCAGTTACAACTGGAGCGCTTTGTCCTTTAAGTTCCTCAGCTCGACCCCGAATCACTTTAACTTGGCCTGTGATTCCTAAGTCAGCAATTACTTCTTCTAGAAATTGTGAGCGCCGCATTAATGGCTCAATTAGCCCCATTTGAATGTCTGGGCGCACTATTGCCAAAACTACCCCTGGCAACCCAGCACCACTTCCAATGTCAAAAACCCGGGAATTCTCTGGGATTAATTCCTCAACTACTGCGCAATTCGCAATGTGTCGATCCCATATTCGATCAACTTCGCGCGGGCCAAGAAATCCGCGTTCCACGCCGGCGCCAGCTAACCAGGCAGCGAACCGCGTAAGGTTTTCAGCCGCCGCTGGGTATGCCTCAATTATGGGTTTCAAGAGCTTAATCTTTCGCTAAATGTTTCACGTGAAACATGAAACTAGGCAGGGAGTACCACAATTCGGCGCTTTGGATCTTCGCCCTTAGAAATACTTTTCGCCCCAGCTTCCGCAACTGCATCGTGCACAACTTTGCGCTCAAAGGCATTCATTGGCTTTAGTTCCACTTCTTCGCCTGATTCCAGGGCTGTCGCTGCTGCCGTTTTAGCTACTTCAATTAGCTTGATTTTTACCTCGGCGCGGTACCCAGAAATATCGAGCATTAAGCGAGATCGTTCGCCCGTTTCCCGAGTAACTGCAAGTCGGGTGAGTTCCTGAAGCGCCTCTAGGACAGCTCCTTTTTCCCCGACTAACTGATTAAGGTCTGCGCCAACAATACTTACTGTGGCGCGATCATTTTCGACATCCATATCGATGTCGCCATCAAAATCAGCAATATCTAATAATGCCTCTAGGTAATCTGCGGCGATTTCGCCTTCTTGCTCTAGTAGTGAAAGTTTTTCCGTCATGTTATGACCTTTCTTTGTAGGAAGATTTTTTCTTAGGAGGGTTTAGTAAAAATTCTTTAATAACCTTGAATGTTTCACGTGAAACGCTCAACGCTTCTTTTTTGGCTTCTTTTTTGGCTGTTGCCGGATGGCTTTAACTTCTGGCAGCGGCTCAATTTCCAAATCTGGCTGCGGGTTTTGACCCGCCTTTTTGCTGGCTCGGCGAGCTTCCAGGGCCTCAAAAGCTGGGGTCCCCGGCTGTGGACTGTTGCGAATTACATAGAACTGCTGTCCCATAGTCCAAAGGTTGGTCGTAAACCAGTACAGCAAAACACCAATTGGGAAGTTAATACCGGTTACCGCAAAAATTACTGGGAAAACATAAAGCAAGATCTTTTGCTGTTTCACCATTGGGTTATCAGGGGCGGTATTTTTTACAATCAGTTGCCGCTGGGTAAGAAAAGTAGTGAGTGTCATCAGTGTGATCAAAATTACGGTTACTACGAGCGTTGAACTTGGCGCTGCGGTTTCCGCGCGATTCATGAGTGTGCCATAAATTGGCGCATTGAGAATCGTGGCATTTCTAGCTGACTCAACTAATTGATCAGTCAGCACGCCTTTTGGCCGACTCTGCGCAATGCCTTGCAGCACTATAAACAGCGCGTAAAAAATTGGCGCTTGCGCCAAAATTGGTAAACAGCTCGAGAGTGGGTTTGTTCCAGTTTCTTTATAAAGCTTCATTAGTTCTTGGGATTGCCGCTCTCGATCCCCTGCGTACTTCTTTTGAATTTCTTTTACTTGCGGTTGAATTATCTGCAAGTTTCGCTGACTTTTGATTTGCTTAACGAAAAGCGGAATCAGAATAATCCGAATTAAAATAACGAGTAAAACGATAGCTAGTCCCCAGGCCCAGCCACTGTCTGCATCGAAAGCCGAAGAAGTTAGCGAGTGAAAACTTACTAAAACCCAACTGACTAAAGTCTCCAGCCAAACCAATGGATTAAGGCTCATGTGCCTGCAACCTGCCTGTCATTATTAGTTGAAGTTTCAATTACTTCGCTATTGGACCAATGTCCTTTTTCTGGAATAAATTCCACGCCACCAGCTGCCCATGGGTGACAGCGCAATATCCGCCATGTTGCTAGCAAGCTGCCTTTACCTGCGCCATGAACTTTCACGGCTGCCAAGGCGTAATGGGAACAACTTGGGTAGTAACGACAAACTTGACCAATCCGAGGACTCAAGACGATTTGGTAACTTCGAATTAAACCAGCCAAGATCAAAATGAAAGCTCTACCAAAAGTTTTATCCCACACTTGTTTTCCAGCTTCAACAATATGAATCATGGATTTGGAACTTTCCGCAGGGCGAACTCAAGGTTTTCGGCAAGTTGGGTAAAGCTGGCGCTCGCCGAAGCTGGCAGCGCCCTAACGACAACATGTGAACCGCTTGGAAATCTGGTTAGAACTGGGGTGACTATATGGCGTAATTGACGGGTTACCCGGTGTCGAGTTACCGAATTTCCAACATTTTTACCCACCGCAAAAGCAACTTTGGATTGTTCAGTTGATCCGAGTGCCACGTGTAAAACCACCAATTTCGCTGAAAACCTTGTGCCCGACTTCATTACTGCCGAGATTTCCGATGACTTACGCAACCTCGCCGAGGCCGGAAGCATTTTAGTTAAACCAATTGCCAGATTAAGCAGATAATTTGGTGCGGCCCTTAGCGCGACGAGAGGCAAGAATGCCACGGCCGGCTCGGGTGCTCATCCGGTTACGAAAACCGTGCTTCTTTGCGCGACGACGCTTATTTGGTTGATAGGTGCGCTTTGTCATAATTGACACTCCAGGAAGTTAGGGTTCGGGCGATTAGCCATCGGATATCCACGAAAGTTGACCCTCGCGAACATTCGACGAAATGCTCATCGATCTACGTATTAAGTACCTAAAGATACGGGTAACTGCTGGTATTGGTCAAACTCGCCCGCGACCGCAGTTCCTGTGGAAAACAACTTGTCAAGCGGTATCCACAGGCAATAGTCTGCATACTCCGAGGATATCCACAGGGGCGAATTTACTTGTTGGGGATATCCACAGGGGACAGGTTAATTAAGTTACTGAAATTATGGTTGTTTTTCGGCGAACTTAGCTGGCGTTAATTATTTTGAGATTGGGTGTGACTTGGAAGACATAGATTTAAATGATGTTTGGACAAGAACATTAGAGTCACTTTCTGCTGGCGCCCTAACCCCACAGCAACGAGCTTTTGTAACACTTACGCGCCCACTTGGAATCGTTGGGGATACTGCCTTAGTCGCAGCGCCAAACGAATTTACTAAAGATGTTTTAGAGAGTCGACTAAGCCCAATTGTTTGTGACGCTCTTTCGGCCACTTTAGGTCGAGAGATGCGCCTAGCGGTAACCGTGGATGAGTCGATAGCGCCTTACCTTGATGACGAAGCAACTGACGATTTAGCTGACTCAACATATGCCGATATTGAAAAGATTGGGTTGCAGTCTGATCCCAACCCTGCCCTGCCGCCACAAGCAAGTCGTGGGCCAGCTCCGGCACCTCGAACTTCAGAGGAGGGAAGTCGGCTAAATCCTAAATATACTTTTGACACCTTTGTGCCGGGATCCTCAAATAGGTTTGCGCACGCCGCAGCAAGAGCAGTTGCCGAACAGCCGGCAAAGGCTTACAACCCATTATTTATTTATGGCGAATCTGGTCTTGGAAAAACACACTTGTTGCATGCGATCGGGCATTACACCCGAACTTTGTTTGCCGGTTCAAAAGTTCGTTACGTTAGTAGTGAAGAATTTACTAATGAATTTATTAACTCAATCCGTGACGATAAAGCAAAGGAATTCCAGCGCCGTTACAGGGATATTGACGTTTTGTTAGTTGATGACATTCAGTTCCTATCTGGAAAAGTCCAGACCCAAGAAGAGTTTTTTCACACCTTTAACACTTTGCATAATGCTAATAAACAAATTGTTGTTACTTCAGATTTACCACCGAAACAACTTCAAGGTTTCGAAGATCGAATGAGCTCTAGATTTGAGTGGGGTTTGATCACTGATGTACAACCACCCGATTTAGAAACCCGTATTGCGATTTTAAGAAAGAAAAGTGCGCAAGAAAGATTGAGCGCTCCACCTGAAGTTTTAGAATTTATTGCTTCAAAGATGTCCACAAATATTCGCGAGCTTGAAGGTGCATTAATCCGGGTTACCGCTTTTGCGAGCTTAAATCGTACGCCTGTTGACTTAGAGTTGGCTGAAGTTGTGTTGCGAGATTTGGTTTCAGATATAGCTGGCCCAGAAATCAGCGCGAGTTTAATCATGGCCCAGACCGCCAGTTATTTTGGCGTGACTTTGGATGATTTAACCGGCCCAAGTAGGTCTCGGGTTTTAGTCACCGCTCGACAAATTGCTATGTACTTATGTCGGGAGTTGACCGATTTGTCGCTGCCGAAAGTGGGTCAGCAATTTGGCGGCCGCGACCACACCACGGTTATGCATGCTGATCGTAAAGTCCGACAGTTAATTGCGGAACGCCGAAGTTTATATAATCAAGTAAGTGATTTAACTACCCGAATTAAGGCCCAGGCTAGAACCCTTTAAGGCTTAATTAAGTCACTTTCGTAACATCTGTCACTTCTATACACAGTGTGGACAAGTCTGGGGATATCTTTTACCTTAAACAGTATGTTTTTTGGGTTTTGTGGATTAATTAAGGGAAAACTAAGCGCTAACTCCAAAATTATGTGGATGGTTGTGGATAACTATATTTTTAAGTAGTTTTTAGTGGTTTTCTAGATATTTATCCACAGGGTAATTATTTATATTGTTTTGTTTCTTATGGTATTTAGAGGTTATCCACAGTATCCACAGCACCTACTACTACTACTAAAGATATATTAGCGGATTTAAGGTTGACCAATGCTGTGGGCAACTTAGTTAGTAACTAATCTAATAACGAAAACCGTAATAACTTGTTGGCTGAATTAGTCAGCCAGACATGGCACGATAAGGGCTCTAGATTCTTAAACACCAGAGGGTGAGTTGTAAGTGAAGTTTCAGGTAGATCGCGACGTAATGGCCGAGGCAGTGGCATGGGCCTCTCGAACCCTGCCAACTAAATCAACCCAGCCACTTTTAACCGGTATGCATTTAGTAGCGGACAAAAACGGGTTAGTACTTTCTGGAAGTGACGCAGACGTTAGTGCTCGCGCAAATTTATCTGCGGAAGTAATTGAAGCTGGAACAGTTTTAATCCCGGGAAGATTACTAGCGGACATAACCAGGTCCTTACCATCTTCAATTATTGATTTTGCACTAGTTGGAAATCGCGCACAGATAACTTGTGGCCGATCATCTTTTACCATCCCAACAATGCCAGTTGCGGAATACCCACCACTACCGAACATGCCTGCAGTCAGCGGTAGCGTTTCCGGAACACATTTTGCTAGTGCAATTGCGCAAGTTGCGATCGCAGCGTCGCGCGATGAAACCCTGCCCGCTTTCACAGGTGTAAAAATTGACGCTGAGGGAGCAACTTTAACGTTAGCTGCAACAGATCGATACCGGCTAGCTGTACGTGAACTTAACTGGTCACCAAATTCCACATCACTTAGCACCCACGCACTAATCCCCGCAAAATTTTTAACGGACTCTTCTAAGTCGTTAGCGCACAGCGAATCAATATCACTCGCATTCGCAACAGGAAATGAAGGACTAGTTGGAATTGAAGGCTTAGGTCGCCAAACAACAAGTCGAATGCTTGCTGCAGACTTTCCAAAATACCGGACACTGTTACCAACCGAGTCGACCACGATTGCGCAACTAAGTACCAGCGCACTGGTTGAGTCAGTAAAACGTGTTTCGTTAGTGCTAGAACGCGAAGCACCAATTCGGATAACTTTTGCAAATGGCGAAGCAACTATTACTGGCGGTGGTGGAAGCGGTGAGTTAGCGGAAGCTAAAGAATCAATCGAGTGCACACTTACCGGCGACGAATTAACAATTGCGTTTAACCACCAATTTTTACTAGACGGTTTAACGGCTATCGACTCAGCTATCTCCGTAATCTCAATGACAACACCAATTCGCCCCGCAGTTATTTCCGGAGCCAGCGACTTTGGTGCACCAGTAGATGACAGCTTTAAATATTTACTGATGCCAATTCGGCAACAGTAAATAATGCAGATATCAAAACTTCTCCTTCGTGATTTTCGAAACCATAAGAACTTAAGTCTTTCTTTTTCACCAGGCGCGACAACCATAGTTGGCCCGAATGGGCGGGGTAAAACAAACATTGTTGAAGCGGTGCACTATTTAGCCACCCTAGGAAGTCACCGAGTTTCCCAAGACGGGCCTTTAATTAGAAGCGGATTAACTACCGCACACGTGGGTGCAACGGTTATTAAACACGACCGGCAAGCACAAGTGGAACTCACAATTAACTACCCGGGCGTTAATAAAGTAATTTTAAACGGCGCCGCGTTACCTAAAACAAAAGACTTACTTGGATTAGTTAGCACAGTTATTTTTTCCCCAGAAGATCTAGATTTAATCAAAGGTGAACCAGGGGCTAGAAGGCGCTTCATTGATGATTTCTCAACACTATTAATTCCTAAATTTATAAACACTAGGAGTGAGTACGAGCGGACATTAAAACAAAGGAACGCTTTACTTAAATCGTTAGGGCGCAGAACCCCAACAGAGTCGGCGAAAGCAACACTGGCTGCATGGGATGAGCAACTTGTTACCCATGGAAGCGAGTTGATTGCAACCCGGTTGCAAAACTTAACTAAACTTCAACCGCACATTTCAACTTTTGGAAACACAATTAGCGGCGACAGTGAACCACTTGTTGTTAACTACTCGTGTACTTGGCTAGCTAACAAAATAATTTCAGTTACTGAAATAGAAAAAGAGTTTCGAGCCCAATTAGAAAAAAGATTTAAAGAAGAAGTGGAGCGCGGCGTAACACTGGTTGGTCCCCACCGCGACGACTTGGAAATTCTATTAAGTGATATGCCAGCAAAAGGATATGCTTCGCATGGACAATCTTGGTCTATTGCTATTGCGCTACGGCTTGCAACTTTCACAGTTCTTCGCGACCACGACGACGACCCAATTTTGATCCTGGATGATGTGTTTGCCGAGTTAGATGAAAAGCGACGAACCAGGCTAATCAACTCAATTACTGGAGTGGAGCAAACTTTAATCACAGCAGCAGTCCTAGAAGATATTCCGAAAGGTTTGCTTTCCAACCAGCTTCTTTTGGATGATAATTAGCATTGTGTTAGAAAAACCACAACAAGAATTTTTACGCTCGTTACTGAGTCGGGCAAGAGTTCGCGCTACGTCCAGCCCGGTTATTAAGCGGCGGAATTCACCAAGTTACGAAGACCAGCGAAGTGGCGCAGGACCAGACGAGCGTGATCCAGCCATGCTCTCGGGGTTAATAGAGCGCTTAATAATCAATAAGGGCTGGGACTTACAAGTAGCCACTGGAAAACTTCAAGGACAATGGGGATTAATTGTTGGTCACGAAATAGCAAGCCACGTGACAATTGAGTCCTTTAATTTGGATCCAAGCGGTCAGTCTGGAACTTTAATTCTGCGGGCAGAAACCAGCGCCTGGGCCACTCAAATTCGCCTACTTTTACCCACCATTTCCGAGCGCTTAGGGCAAGAGATCGGCCAAGGCCGAATCAGTGAAATTAAGGTACTTGGCCCTACTGCGCCATCCTGGAAACATGGTCAACGAAGCGTCAAAGGACGCGGCCCAAGGGACACCTACGGGTGATACCCCAACTATAAAAAATTCAATAGGCGTAATAGAATTAAAGCTAATAGTGTGCCTGAAAAACTCCCAATTAGGGTCTGACCTTCAGGTGCCAAAGATGTTCGATGGAGGGCTCAAAAGTGTCATATGACGCCAGCGCCATTCAGGTCCTTGAGGGCCTGGACGCAGTCCGAAAGCGCCCGGGTATGTACATCGGCTCAACGGGCGAGCGCGGCCTACACCACCTAGTTTATGAAGTCGTAGATAACTCAGTTGATGAAGCTTTAGCAGGTCATTGTTCACATATTGAAGTAACAATCTTGTCTGATGGTGGCGTCCGAGTTGTTGATAATGGGCGCGGAATTCCAGTTGACATAGTTCCCTCCGAGGGAAAGCCAGCTGTTGAAGTTGTGCTAACCGTATTGCACGCAGGCGGAAAGTTCGGCGGCGGCGGATATGCAGTTTCTGGTGGGCTCCATGGAGTTGGCGTTTCCGTAGTAAACGCACTTTCTAGAGATGTTGATGTTGAAGTACGCCGTGAAGGATTCATTCACACCCAGTCTTATAAATATGGCGTTCCAGTTGCCCCGCTTAAAAAAGGTGGAAAAGTCGATACCACTGGAACAACAGTTACATTCTGGGCAGACGGCGACATATTTGAAACCACAGTTTATGACTTTGAAACTTTGTCGCGACGCTTCCAAGAAATGGCATTTCTAAACCGCGGACTCACCCTGAGCTTGACCGATGAACGTCCAGCGACTGGCGTAATTTTAGATGAAGAAACTGGCGAACCAAAAGAAGCTGGACCACGCCATGTTTCCTACATGTACGAAGGCGGAATTACAGATTTCGTTAAATATCTAAACACCCGGAAAACCCCGATTCACAACGATATTGTGGAATTTTTCTCAGAAGACACTAAGCGCGGTTTAAGTCTTGAAGTTGCTATGCAGTGGAATGCAACTTACTCAGAATCGGTTTATACATTTGCCAACACAATCAACACAGTCGAGGGCGGTACTCACGAAGAGGGTTTTCGCACCGCGCTTACTTCACTAGTTAATAAGTTTGCAAGGGAATGGAGCATCTTAAAAGAGAAGGACACAAACCTCTCTGGCGAAGATGTGCGCGAAGGCCTTACCGCGATAGTTTCGATTAAATTACACGAACCGCAATTTGAAGGCCAAACTAAGACAAAACTTGGAAACACCGAAGCCAAAACTTTTGTGCAAAAGGTTGTTAATGAAGAGCTAGCAGCCTGGTTTGAAAAGAATCCAGCGCAAGGTAAAGATATCGCTCGCAAATCTTTACAGGCAGCAACTGCTCGTCTTGCTGCTCGCAAAGCTCGTGACTTAGCACGCAATCGCAAGGGACTACTTGGCAGCAGCAGTTTGCCCGGAAAGTTAAAAGATTGCTCAAGTAACCAACCAGCCGAGTGCGAAGTTTATATTGTTGAAGGAGACTCAGCTGGTGGCTCAGCTGGACAAGGTCGCGACCCTCGGACGCAAGCGATTTTACCAATCCGCGGAAAAATTCTTAATGTTGAGAAAACAAGAATAGATCGAGTTTTAGCTAACACTGAAGTACAAGCAATAATTTCTGCATTCGGCACTGGTATTCAAGATGAATTTGATTTAAACAAATTGCGGTACCACAAATTAATTTTGATGGCGGACGCAGATGTCGACGGCCAACACATTCGCACACTGCTGCTTACCTTTTTATTCCGGTACATGCGCCCACTTGTTGATGGGGGCTTTGTATATTTGGCGCAACCGCCACTTTATAAAGTTAAGTGGTCCCGCGATACCCCCGGGTATGCCTACTCAGATCGCCAACGCGATGAATTAATTGAGGCTGGCACAGCTGCAGGTAAAAAATTAAAAACCGAAGACGTCCAGCGCTATAAAGGACTTGGCGAAATGAATGCTGACGAACTCTGGGAAACCACCATGAACCCAGCTACTCGAGTGTTACTTCAAGTTTCAGTCGATGATGCTGCGCAAGCGGATCAACTTTTCTCCACCTTGATGGGTGAGGACGTCGAAAGTCGACGCAACTTTATTCAGCGCAATGCACACGACGTGCGGTTCTTGGATATCTGATGACTGAAATTAACGACTCAACATACGATCAAGTCGAAATTGTCGACCTTAATGTAGAAATGCAGCGCTCATATCTTGACTACGCAATGAGCGTTATCGTTTCTCGCGCATTGCCAGATGTTCGTGATGGCTTGAAACCAGTTCACCGCCGAGTTATTTACGCAATGTACGACGGTGGGTATCGGCCAGATCGAGCATTTAATAAAAGTGCCCGCGTAGTTGGCGAAGTCATGGGGCAATATCACCCGCATGGTGACAGTGCAATTTACGACACCTTAGTTCGACTAACTCAATCTTGGTCACTTCGTTACCCGTTAGTTCAAGGCCAAGGAAACTTTGGTTCCCCAGGTAATGACTCAGCCGCAGCTTCGCGCTACACCGAGTGCCGCATGGCCTCGCTCGCTATGGAAATGGTGCGCGACATTGATCAGGACACCGTTAACTTCGTGCCGAACTACGACGGTAAAAACCTTGAACCAACAGTTTTACCGGCCCGTTTTCCAAACTTATTAGTTAATGGTTCATCCGGCATTGCCGTAGGAATGGCAACCAATATTCCGCCGCACAACTTAACGGAAGTCGCTTCAGGTGTGCAGTGGTCGCTCGAGCATCCAGATGCTACCCGCGAAGAACTACTTGAAGCTTTGCTAGAACGAATCACAGGTCCTGATTTCCCAACGGGTGGTCAAATTGTTGGACGCCGCGGAATTCAAGATGCATATCGCACTGGCCGCGGGTCAATTACGATGCGAGCCGTCACTGAAATTACCGAAGATAAGCGTGGGCGCACAATTATTGCGGTAACGCAATTGCCATACCAAGTTAATCCAGACAATTTGTTGGAGCGCATCGCCGAACTTGTTGAGCAAGGAAAAGTATCAGGCATCGCGGACTTAATTGATGAAAGTTCCTCGCGTACCGGAATGCGCATTGTCGTGGTGCTTAAGCGCGACGCAGTGCCAAAAGTTGTGCTCAACAACTTGTTTAAGTTCACGCAACTACAAGATAACTTTGGCGCAAACATGCTTGCGCTTGTTGACAGTGTGCCACGCACACTAACTCTTGATGCGTTTGTACTCAACTGGATTGCGCATCAAGTTGAAGTAATTCAACGACGCACTGCTTATCGCTTACGTATTGCGCAAGAGCGTGTTCATATTTTGATCGGATTGTTAAAAGCAATCGATCGCATTGATGAAGTAATTGCGTTAATTCGAGCTTCTGAATCTGCCTCAGTAGCGCAAGCTGGTTTGATAAAACTTCTGGATATCGACGAAATACAAGCACAAGCTATTTTGGATATGCAGCTTCGTAAATTAGCCGCACTTGAACGAAATGAACTGCAATCACAACACGATAAGTTGATGGCGGAAATTGCCGACTACCAAGATATTTTGGCTAATGAAACCCGGCAACGCAGCATAGTAAGTGACGAGCTTGCAGAAATCGTAAACAAGTTCGGTGACGAGCGACGCACCACAATTGTGGCCGATGAAAATGATGTTACACACGAAGATTTAATTGCGGTCGAACCGATCGTGGTTACGTTATCTGCTGATGGTTACATCAAGCGAACTAAAGCTGCGCTGTATCGTTCCCAAAAACGTGGTGGCCGAGGCGTCAAGGGCGCAGCACTGAAACAAGACGATGTCGTTACAAACTTCTTCGTCACTACGACACATCACTGGATTTTGTTCTTTACAGACCGTGGTCGAGTGTTCCGGGTCAAGGCATATGAATTAACGGATACTGGTCGCGATGCTCGCGGTCAACATGTGGCCAACTTGCTTTCACTTGCACCTGAAGAGCACGTAGTTGAAGTTCTTGATTTAAGGGATTACGAGCAAGCAAAGTATTTGATTCTTGCTACCCGCAATGGCGTCGTCAAAAAGTCGCGCCTAACTGACTACGACTCCTCGCGTAGCACTGGCTTAGTTGCCATCACACTGCGTGATGAAGATGGTGTGGTTTCTGCTCAGCTCGTTAACGATGAAGATGACTTGTTGCTGGTTTCAAAGATGGGCTACTCAGTGCGCTGCCATGCTAACGATGCGACACTTCGCCCTATGGGTCGAACTGCAGGCGGCGTAATTGGAATTCGATTTAAAACAGACGATGATTATCTGCTGAAAATGGAAGTGGCCACTCCTGATTCATTCGTAGTTACCGTAACCGAGGGTGGTTGGGCTAAGCGAACTTCGATTGAAGAGTGGAATGCAAAGGGTCGTGGCACCCAAGGTGTCCGCGCTATGCGCCTGGTTGAAAAACGCGGTGGACTAGCGGGCGCTCTAATTTGTGCAGCAGAAGATGAAATTTTCGCGATTGCCAGCAATGGCGTTGTAATCCGCACACGTGTTGACGAGATTCGCGCAGCTGGACGCGACACCATGGGTGTTTCATTTATGAAAGTTGGCGATGACGATCAAGTTGTTGCAGTAGCGCGGAGCACAGCGGCCGCCATGGCAGCGCTGGAAAATGTAGAAATCCCAGCTAATGTTGCTGGCCAAGAACAAACCGAAGAAGTAGTAGCGGCAGCAGATGCCTCGACGCAAGAGGAAGAGGTTTAAATGTCTGAGGTAGATTTCGGATCCAACGATGACCAGCCAACTAAGCGTCATTACTTTTCAAACCCACTTAAAGGAAGAAGCGCGCAAGATCCAGCCAGCACTTTCTCAGCTCAAGAGATGCCAACTACAACTGACCAATCAACAGGCTCCCGGTCAGTGCGACTGCATCTAACGCATATTGATCCCTGGGCAGCTGCCAAAAGCGCATTCATGCTTGGCGTAACTATTGCCGGAGTTTTGCTGGTTGCAGTAATTGTGCTTTGGGGAGTGCTTTCAGCTGCTGGCGTGTTTGAGGCCATCTCTGGACTTTGGAATGACGCAGCTGGCAGCGATAGCGCTGGCATTAGTTTTCTATCACTGGGACGCCTAATTGGTTTAACTATGGTGATTTCAGCAATAGAAATAGTGTTACTCAGTGTGCTTTCAGCTTTGTACGCGGTGCTTTACAACCTCAGTGTTGGATTCACTGGCGGCCGGGAATGGACGCTGACTGACCGCAGTCAGTAACTGGCATTTTGGGTGAAAGCCAGCTTTGGGGTAACCTCTTAACTTGTGCCATTACTTAGGTACAAAACTAAGAAAAATGCAATAAATTGGGGCCTATAGCTCAGCTTGGTTAGAGCGCTTCGCTGATAACGAAGAGGTCGGTGGTTCAAGTCCACCTGGGCCCACGCAAGACAGGAACTAGAGGTTGGAAAGGATTCGTAATGAAGAAATTACTTTCGTTGGCACTGTTGGCAGTGGCTGGTTACGTGATCTACCAACAAAATGAAAGCAGCAAGGACGAGCAAGAATTGTGGACACAGGCTACTTCAGAGTAGATTTTGGTTTACTGTTTACGCGCACCGGGGAATTAGCTCAATTGGTAGAGCACTGCCTTTGCAAGGCAGGGGTTAGGGGTTCGAGTCCCCTATTCTCCACAATTAAGTGGAGGTAGAAAGAGTTACCTCCACTTTTGGTTTTTAGGGACATTTAACCTCGCAAAATTCACTATTTGTGATCCGTTAAAAATAGTTAGCAATTACTTTCTGCACACAGCCAGGGGACAACAAAAACCCTGATAAAAGGCAGTATTTAGCAGCAAAATATTTCCAACCCCACAAGATATCCCCAATGAAATACCCATTGATTTGGGGGTTTTCCCCACATTGTCCACTTAGTTATCCACAGGGGACATTGTTTCTGTCAGTGCCAGGTCATAAAGTCATGAACAACTGTTAAATCAGGAAAACTGCGTCAATTTCGCCCAATCAAGCGAATTACGCAAAAGTAACTCAGAAACATTAGCTAAAGGTGGACACATGAGCGTCGCGGAATTTCCCCGCAATTATGAAGAAGAAGGCGCTCTCACCCCACCACAGGACATAGTTGCGGAACAATCCGTGCTTGGCGCGATGTTGCTCAGTAAAGATGCCATCGCTGAGGTGATTGAAACCCTGCGCGAAATCGATTTCTACAAGCCAGCGCATGCCACGATTTACGGAGCAATCTTAGACATTTACGGTCGAGGCGAACCCGCAGACGCAATTACAGTTGCTAACTATTTGAGCAAGTCCGGTGCACTTGGAAATGTGGGCGGCGCCGGCTACCTGCACACACTTGTAGCTAGCGTGCCAACAGCAGCTAATGGTTCCTACTACGCGCGCATTGTTACGGAGCGCGCAATTTTGCGTCGCCTAGTCGATGCAGGTACGCGGATTGCTCAGATGGGTTATGCCGGAGACGCAGAAGTAGATCAACTTGTTGATCGCGCGCAAGCTGAAGTTTACGACGTGACTGGCCGACGCACTTCCGAAGATTATGCGCCACTTTCAGAAATCATGCCGCACACTCTTTCAGAGATTGAAGCTATTGAAGGTCGCGGCGGTCAACTAGTTGGAGTGCCAACAGGCTTCCAACAACTTGATGACATCACGCATGGACTTCACGCTGGTCAGTTAGTTATTGTTGCTGCGCGTCCCGCTATTGGTAAATCAACGCTTGGGCTGGACCTCGCACGCTCGGCAAGCATTAAGCACAATTTAACCTCTGCAATTTTTTCACTTGAAATGAGTCGCAATGAGATTGTGATGCGGCTACTTTCGGCTGAAGCTCAAGTTGGTTTGAACCATATGCGC
This sequence comes from Actinomycetes bacterium, assembly GCA_037619625.1. Lineage (GTDB taxonomy): Bacteria > Actinomycetota > Actinomycetes > S36-B12 > UBA5976 > UBA5976. The sequence continues at coordinate 24,239 of JASJMK010000049.1, read as the reverse complement.
GCCGGCACACTAAGTGATGCTGATTGGGGCAGACTGGCAAACAAAATGGGGCAAGTAAATGATGCACCGTTGTTCATCGATGATTCGCCAAATATGACAATGATGGAGATCCGCGCAAAAGCGCGTCGATTAAAGCAGCGCTTCGATTTAAAGATTCTTATTATCGATTACTTACAACTCATGTCCTCTGGTAAAAAAGTTGAAAGTCGCCAAGTTGAAGTTTCTGAGTTTTCCCGCTCACTTAAATTACTAGCTAAGGAACTTGCAATTCCTGTGATAGCGATCAGCCAGTTGAATCGTGGACCCGAGCAGCGCCAAGACAAGCGCCCAATGCTTTCGGACTTGCGCGAATCTGGTTCGCTTGAACAAGATGCCGACATGGTGATTTTGCTTCATCGTGAGGATGTTTATGAACGCGAATCACCACGTGCTGGCGAAGCAGACTTCATTTTAGCTAAGCACAGAAATGGTCCAACCGGAACTGTCACCGTCGCATTCCAAGGCCATTACAGTCGGTTTGTTGATATGGCTACTTCCTAAGTTTTATTTCTTGTTTCTGAAAGAATCAATTCATGCCTAATAGATCAACCCAAATCGATCGCATTAATTTAGCAACTTTGCTAGAGCGCGAACGTGAGACGTATCGGGATCACCACAGCAAATCATTGGAGCTTTATAAAGGCGCAAAGAATTTGTTCGGTGGAGTACCGATGCCATGGATGAACAAATGGGTCGGCGGGTTTCCGCTCTACTTGCAAGGCGCAAAAGGAAACGTAATCACTGATGTTGATGGTCACGAATACATTGATTTTGCATTAGGGGACACGGCAGCTATGACTGGACACTCACCCGATGCCAGCATCAAAGCAATCATTGATCGGATCCAAGACCTTGGTGGCATAACAACCATGATGCCCACCGAGGATGCCCAATGGGTTGGCGCAGAGTTGACCAGAAGATTTGGAGTGCCGCTTTGGTCTTTCACGGTTTCGGCAACTGACTCCAATAGATGGGCAATTCGACTTGCCAGACTTGCAACTGGCAAAAGCAAAATTCTTGTTTTCTCGTATTGCTATCACGGATCAGTGGATGAAACTTTTGGTGTTTTGGACGCCAACGGTAATACCGTCTCAAGACCAGGCAACGTGGCGCCTCCGGTTCCAATTGAGCAAACTACTCGAGTTGTCGAGTTCAACGACCTACCTGCACTGGAAGCTGCATTACAACACGGCGACGTAGCTGCAATTTTGACGGAGCCAGCTCTGACAAATATTGGAATCGTTTTGCCAGAACCGGGTTTCCTCGAAGGGATGCGCGAGCTTGCTACAAAGTACGGTGCGCTATTGATGATCGATGAAACCCACACGATCTCTGCCGGCTATGGCGGCATGACTTTGCGCGACAAACTTGATCCTGATATTTTCATCATTGGCAAAAGCATCGGCGCAGGAATTCCATCTGGTGCGTATGGATTTACCCAAAATGTTGTAGACCTCATTAATTCACACACCGAAGCAGACTTACTAGATGTTGGTGGCATCGGTGGAACACTTGCCGGAAATGCATTGTCACTTGCAGCAATGCGAGCAACACTTGGCGAAGTTTTAACAGAGCAGGCTTTTGAACACATGATTCACCTTGCGACAAGGTACACCGATCAAGTAAATGCAGCACTTGATGAATTCGGTGTGCCATGGTCAATTTCCCAATTAGGCGCGCGGGCCGAATACCGCTTTACCTACCCTGCGCCAAAAACTGGAACACAAGCCATGCATGCGGGCGATGATGAGTTAGATGAATTTATGCATTTGTATATGTGCAACCGAGGAATTCTAATGACACCGTTTCATAACATGGCTTTAATGTGCCCAACCACTACACAAGAACAGGTTGACTTGCATTATTCGTTGTTTAGACAGGCATTAATCGAGCTTGTTCAAGCGCGATAAACAACCCCTACACTTTTAGATATGACGCTTCGCCGAAGATTGCAATTAATTATTGTGATTTTCGCAGTGACTTTAGTAGGGGCTGCAATTTGGGAGCGCTTGGTTTACCTGGAAGCCCGATCTGAACTTTCACTTACGTTGGAAAATAACTCCGAAATTGCTGAAGTTGCTGATCAACTCTCCACGGCTTTAAGCATCTCACTGTTAATTAGCTTAATTTTCTTAGTTCTAGGATGGATTTTTCTGGAGCGCTGGGTACTTGCTCCATTGGATGAAATGCGAACCGAGTTGCGACTCGTTGCAAGCGGCACGATACATCAAGTGATTGAAGTCGCCAACCCACCCGAAATCAGAATTGCTGCAGCTGATGCAGAGCTGATGCGTATTAAATTGGTTTCACAAATTGATGCGGCGCGCGCAGCTTGGCAAGGTTTAGAACAAGATGCTCCGCTAGTACTTTCTATGCGCAATGCTCTCTCACCAACACTGCTGGATTCATTAAGTGCCGGACTGGATATTTTTGGACAAACCACGCCGGCAAGTGGCGCTATTGCAGGGGACTGGTGGGATGTCATTCGCACCCCGCAAGGATTTGCGATTGCCATTGTCGATGTAACGGGACACGGCGCAGAAGCAGGTGTTGTGGGATTGCAGATCAAGGCGATTATGACTGCGGCTCTTTCCGCTGGCTTCAATCCGCAGGTTGTGATGGAGCGAGTTTCTGCTGGACTCTCGGACGTTGACGCACTTCTTGCTACCGCAGTAATTATCAACATTCCAAATGACATGAGCTTGCCGGTTCACTGGGTTAATGCTGGGCATCCAGCGGGGTTTTGGATTGATGAGCAAAATTCGCTAACTGCGTTAAGCCCAACAGGCCCGATGCTTGGGGGCTTTGGCGGTAATTGGGAAAGTAAAGAATTTAAGTTTGGCCCGGGACATCGCATAGTTCTTGCCTCGGATGGGTTATTGGAAACCCAAGACGATAAGGGTGAAGAGTTTGGTACCCAGGGCCTGGTTTCATCACTTATTTCAGGAAGCCAATCTCAGAATTCCACAGAATTAACGAACTTAATAGTGTCTACAGCCCGCCAAGATTCAGTCACGTGGCAGCGCGACGATGTATCAGTTGTGGTGATTACCCGTAGGCTCGGACAATGAGTGATTCGCCCAAGCCACAACTGCGTGAAGAAATGGCCGCCCTGCCAACATATAAGGCAGGAAAAAAAGTCGCTCCAGTCAATGGGCTCACAGCCTTCAAACTTTCCAGTAATGAGAATGCGCACCCACCACTACCAGGTGTGTTAGCCGCAATTACTGCAGCAGCTCTGGAGATTAATCGTTACCCGGATCCATTTTGCGGCGAACTAACTAAAGCTATCGCTGAAAAATTTGATGTCACCATCGACGAAGTTGCAACTGGCACCGGATCAGTTGGAGTGTGTCAACAAATAATTCAAGCCATTGCCGGCACCGGTGATGAAGTTATGTATGCGTGGCGATCATTCGAGGCTTACCCAATCATCACAACTATTGCTGGCGCAACAAATGTCGCAGTGCCGCTGACTGCAAGTGGGGAACACGACTTGGAAGCGATGTTGGCAGCGATAACACCAAAGACACGAGTTATTTTTGTCTGTACCCCAAACAACCCAACAGGTGGCATTGTTACCCAGCAACAAATAACCAAATTTTTAAATCAAGTGCCAACTGACATTTTAGTTGTAATTGATGAAGCGTATGTGGAGTTTAATTGCGACCCAAATGCCATTGACGGAATAGCGACCATGAAAGCCCACACAAATGTTGGTGTGCTCCGAACGTTTTCCAAAGCGTATGGCCTAGCGGGTTTGCGAGTTGGATATTTCATTGGACCGAAACATGTCGCAGAGGCCGTGCGAAAAACTGCAGTGCCATTTGGCGTTTCAAATATTGCGCAAACGGCTGCGGTAGTCTCGCTTGCGAATGAAGCTGAATTGTTTGAACGCGTCGAGCAGGTTATTTCCCAGCGCACGTGGTTTGAAAGTGAATTAACAAAACTTGGTTTTGAATTACCTGCAAGTCAAGCGAATTTTGTCTGGTTGCCATTAGGGGATCGCACGCTAGATTTCGTAGCAAAAAGCGAAGGAATTGCCGTTGCAATTCGTCCGTTCCCAGGCGAAGGCGTACGCATAAGTATTGGCGAGCGCGAGGGCCTGGAGCGAATCATTGAACTTGCAAAGGACTTTGTTTCTTAACTGATTCAACCGCTACCACAATCGCAACACTTGCAATCACGATAATGCCACCGATGGTGATATTGGCCGTGAGTTTTTCGCTAAAAATTATTATTCCAAGTGCCACGGCAACTACCGGGTTGATGTATGCATAAGTAGAAACCAAAGTGATGGGCGCATTTTCTAGAAGCCAGGTGTAGACCGTGTAACCAACTAGTGAGCCAATGACAACTAAGTACGCCCACCCTGACCAAGATCGATAACTAGCGTCGAAAAAGTCCGCAACACTTTCGTGGTGAATTAATCCAGCAATTAATAAGGCAACGGCTGCGCCAGCCATTTCATATGTACTTAACAAAAGCGGGTTGTCTGGTGTGTCCATTCGTGGCGCTAAGAACGAACCAAGCGACCAACATAAGTTGCCAAACAAAATAATAAACATCCAGAGTGTGACGTTTTCAGTAGCAGCACCGGGGCGTGCTTGGGTTTGACCAGGCAACATAATGAAAGCGATTCCGATTAAGCCACCAACAATTCCAGCTAACGAAATTAGTTTCGGTCGATCCCGATCAAGAGTGCGAAAAAGCGCAGTCCAAATTGGCATCGCTGCCACAATCAGCGAAGCCACACCAATTGGCACCACCCTGGTGGCCATTGACATAGTGCCAAGTCCCACGCCTAACATCAACACGCCCAGAAATAGCGAACCAGCGAATTGGCTTCGGGTTACACGCAATGATTGCCAGCCGTTTCGTAGGCCTAGAAATAAAACCAAAAGCGCACTTGCTGCAACAAATCGAAATGACATGGAAATCAGAGGTGGCATTGTTTCAATTGTGAAAGCAATACCAATGTAGGTAGTTCCCCAAGCCAGATACATCACGCCAAGGCCAAGGGCCACCTTTGTTTTTAGCGAGGAATTCACTCCCTCACACTATTGGGAATCCCGCCGATTAATTACCCGGCACTAGGGCTGGGAAAGCGCAGATTTAACGGCTGCAGCAACCTGCGTTCCATCAGCGCGACCGGCAACTTGCGGGGATACGAGTTTCATGACCGCCCCCATAGCTCCCGGTCCAGTTGCGCCATCGGCAGCAGCTTGGCTAACGGCGTTTGCAATTATTTCTGCTAATTGCGAATCCGAAAGGCCGGCTGGCAAATACGTCTGGATTATTTCCAATTCGGCGCGCTCTTTATCAGCAAGTTCTGGACGGTTCGCATCGTCGTACGCAGTTGCAGCTTCTTTACGCTTCTTGGCTTCCCGGTTAAGCACCGTGATGAAATCTTGCTCAGATAGCACTCGCGCTTCCTTGCCAGATACCTCTTCGTTAGTAATTGCAGCAAGCACCATACGCAGGGTGCCTGAGGTCAAGGAATCTTTAGCGCGGATCGAAGCAGTCAGATCTAGGTGAAGCTGTTCCTTAAGTGTGGTCATATCTACATCTTGTCAGACCAGAGTTATCGCGGGAACTAAGGCACGAGTTCTGGAGCTGGAGCAGCAGGATTAGGTATGACTCCGCCAGTAACTGGGTCAATAATCAAGGTGCCATCGGCTAGCCCCTTTTCATTTTCCTTAGCAGTTCTCTCAGTTACGCAGAGAAGAAGCTCTGGTTCCTCTAGGCCAAGACACTCGTCTTTTGAAATGGTTATCTCATTACCAAAACCGCCAGCGTTTAGCCCGCTGAGCGTAGATAAATTCCAAGCTGTTTTCGGTGTACTTTCCAGAGCTCCGATAAGTGCGTCACGCCAAATCGGACCAGGCATCGTTGAACCAAAAACTTGGGAATAATATCGGCCACCAATGTTTATGTTCTTCATCGGATATTTCTGCCCACCTCGTGGGTCGCCAACCCAAACTGAAGCAGCCATGTCCGGGGTGTAACCAACAAACCAAACGGCAGCTGAACTGTCAGTAGTTCCGGTTTTACCTGCTGCTGGACGGCCCAAATCCATAGCTCGACCCGTACGACCAGGAATCGGTCCATCGATAACACCGGCCAACACAGCCGTCGTGCTATCCGCAACTTGTAAATCGATGGTTCGCTTGCAATCAGCAGATGGAACTTCGAGTTCAGCGCCAAACCGATCTGTGATTGCCGAAATTGCAATTGGTGAACAGTGCACTCCATGAGCAGCGAAAGTTGCCATACCTTCAGTCATGTTTAGCGTTGTTACATCAAAACAGCCAAGTGTAAAACACGGAAACTTTTCAAATAGTTGACCATTTCCTTGCTTCACTCCAGCAGCAGTAGCGATGTCAATTGGATCACACAGTCCAATTTTTTCCTCTAGGCCAATGAAATAAGTGTTCACTGAAAATGCTGCTGCACTCAAAATATCAAAGGCACCAGATGAAGTTGAGTTCTGCACTTCGTAAGGTGCAAACTTGTCACCCGTTTCGCATTCGACAAAGTTTTCAAAAACTTTTTTTGCTGGAGAACTGATCACTTCAAAAGGATCCCAGCCCTGTTTAAAAGCGGCCGCAATTGTAAAGGCCTTAAACGTTGAACCTGCTTGAAAACCCACAGTGCCATTTGAGTCAACCGGAGTGTTGTAATTAACTGTCGTGTAGCCAGCTCCACTGCGACCCCACTTACGATTTTGTGCCATCGCAGTGATTTCACCAGTTCCAGGACGCATCATCGTGATAGCTGCAGCCTTACCGCTTGGATCATCAAACGGAATTTTTTGATCCACTGCAGTCTGTGAGGATTTTTGCGCCTTTGGATCCATTGTGGTTTTAATGGTCAAACCACCAAGATTCAAAAGCGTCTCACGGACTTCTGGCGTATCACCGAAAATTGGATCATTTCTTAGAACGGTCAAAACATAATCACAGAAATATGGAGCTGAGGAGGTGGTGCAACCATTTGGAAGCTCAGTTGGATTTAGGTCCAAACTCATTGGTACTGCAATAGCAATATCGGCTTGCTCCGCAGTGATGTATCCAGCGTTGAGCATGGCTTTTAAAACTAAATCGCGGCGCGCTTGGGCGCGCTCTGGATATTGTGTTGGATCGTAACGTGAAGGATTTTGTACCAATCCCGCCAGCGTTGCCGCCTGGGTGAGTGTTAATTCACTGGCACTTTTGGAAAAGTACCTCTTGGAGGCAATCTCTACACCGTAGGAACCTGCACCAAAGTAGGCAATGTTCAGGTATCCAGTGAGAATTTCTTTTTTCGTTAGTTTGTTTTCAAGTTCAATCGCATATCTCGCCTCGCGCAATTTGCGATTGATGGATACTGCGGTCGCAGCTTGCTGCTCCTCTTTAGTAGTGGCGGCAGTGAGCAAAATTTGCTTTACATACTGTTGCGTGATGGTTGAGCCACCTTGAACTTGACCACCTGAACCAGTTGAAATGGAAGCTCTTATAGTTGCGCGGAAATCAACACCAGCATGACTGAAAAAGCGCTGATCTTCGATTGCGATAATAGCCTGCTGCATGAGTGGCGAAATTTTCTCAAGTGGAACTTCAATTCGGTTCTGGGCGTAGAGCACCGCGAGAACGTCACCTTTTGCATCCAAGACTGTGTTTTGCTGTGGCAACGGAACCTGGGTTAAGTCACCGGGCAGACTGGTGAATGCTTGCGCACTATTTCTAGAGGCCAGACCAACGCCGCCAACAACAGGTAACACGATAAGCGCGGTAACGATTCCAGCAAGCCCGATAAAGGTGATCATTTTGGTCAAAAGACCAAAACGACTAAGTTCAGTAGCCAAACGATTATTTCCCATAACTACTCAATGGTAACTTGCTCAAATAGCGGCCCGTAACGCGGATATATCTAATTGGTAACAGTTACATTCCAGTTCAAGAAAGTTCCGCTCAGGTATTGACATAGGTGGCGAATAGCCCAATAGTTAAGAAATCGATGTTTATCTTGTCATTTTGCGCAGGTTATTTCGATCTAAGTTGATCCAAGTATGAGGGGATACGAATCGTTAATGTGGAACGCTGATTGGAGCCGGAGCGCGGCTTGTCGAGACACTGACCCAGACTTGCTGTTTGCTCAAGGAGCGGCACAAAATCGCGTAAAGGTTATCTGTGCAGGTTGTTCCGTTAAGACCGAATGCCTAGCAGATGCACTGGATAACGAAATCGAATTCGGCGTCTGGGGTGGCATGACGGAGCGAGAGCGGCGCGCACTACTTCGCCGGCGAACTAATGTCAGTTCCTGGCGCGAACTTTTGATGAGCGCCCGCCAAGACTACGACCGCTTGGATCCAGTGGCTTTTGTCCATGGCACTTAAATCTGACATTTTTTGTTAGCCAGTAACTGTCGTATGCTCTAAATATGACTAAATGGGAATACTTAACGGCGCCCGTGCTGGTGCACAATACAAAAGCAATTCTTGACAACTTTGGACTTGACGGCTGGGAATTAGTCGCAATTGTTCCTGGTATGAATACTGAAAATCTTGTGGCTTACTTCAAGCGACCAAAGGATTAGGAAAAATAATGAGCGTTGTTGAGGATCGGTTAACTGCACTTGGAATTTCAATTCCAGAAGTTGTTCCACCAGTAGCTTCATATGTTCCAGCTGCCCGAACTGGAAATCTTGTCTTTACTTCTGGCCAACTACCCTTCGTTGCCGGTGAACTAATCGCAACAGGCTTGTTAGGCAAGGACGTAGACGAAGAGACTGCAAGTAAGTGCGCAGCGCAATGCGCAGTCAACGCAATTGCCGCCATTAAGTCTCTAATTGGTGACTTGGATAAAGTCGTTCGCGTTGTAAAAGTTGTTGGGTTTGTGGCAAGCACTCCAGAATTCACAAAGCAACCAGTTGTAATTAATGGTGCAAGCGATTTATTTATTCAAGCTTTTGGAGATGCTGGCAAGCATGCCCGCTCCGCAGTGGGAGTAGCTTCATTGCCGCTAAATACTCCGGTAGAAGTAGAAGTAATCGTCGAAGTTCGCGACTAAATCTTTTCAGACAGCGCAAACATCGCCAACAAAGTTAGGTTAGAGCAAAAAGGAGAAAGCCATGATTGATGAGAATCTGCAAAAAACTCCACTATTTTCTGCCCTTGATGCCGAAGCTGCGCTTGCTTTACAAAAATCTATGGTTCCACAAACCATCAAACGAGGAAACACGCTTTTCCAAGAAGGTGACCCAGGCGATCGTCTCTACGTAGTCACTGAAGGAAAAATTAAATTAAGTCACGCCTCAGGTGATGGTCGCGAGTCTGTGCTTATGGTGCTCGGACCTGGTGACATGTTCGGCGAACTTTCCCTTTTTGATCCGGGACCACGAACTGCCACAGCCATTGCAGTAACGGATTCGCAAGTATTAGGTCTAGGTAACACTGACTTAAATCCATGGTTAGCAGGTCGCCCAGAAGTAGCTCAGAAACTATTGCAAGCTCTAGCGCACCGCTTACGCCGGACAAATGAAGCCATGTCGGACTTAGTATTTGCCGATGTCCCAGGGCGAGTGGCAAAAGCATTGCTGGAACTCGGTGAAAAATTTGGTTCGAAGACCGAGGCTGGAATTTATGTGAATCACGATTTAACGCAAGAAGAGCTTGCCCAATTAGTTGGCGCATCCAGAGAAACAGTTAATAAAGCTTTGGCTGATTTTGTTAGTCGCGGTTGGCTTAAGTTAGAGACTCGATCAGTGGAACTACTTGACCTCGAACGCCTTTCAAAACGCGCTCGATAACACAGCACTTAGTCTTAAGTAATGGCCGCGCGGGAATCCAAGAAAGCACTCGAGCTTCGCGCTCAAGAAATTAACGAAAAATTAGCAGACATGTTTCCCGATGCTAAATGCGAATTAGATTATGAAAACCCGTTGCAACTTTTGGTGGCGACAGTATTGTCGGCGCAATGTACTGATAAACGCGTAAACATGGTCACGCCAGTACTATTCAAAAAGTATCCAAGGGTTACAGATATCGCAGCAGCGCCACTTGAATCAATCGAGGAAATAATAAAATCAACCGGTTTTTATCACAACAAAGCTATTTCGATTAAAGGCTTAGCAGCCACGATTATTGATCGCTTCAACAGTGAGGTTCCAAACTCTCTTGATGAACTTGTAACCTTGCCCGGCGTTGGTCGCAAAACTGCAAATGTAGTTTTAGGTAACGCTTTTGATATTCCAGGGGTAACCGTTGATACGCACGTTGGACGAATCTCTCGTCGACTTGGTTGGACCAAAAATACGGATCCAGTAAAAGTGGAATTTGATATTATGGAAATTTTCCCAGCGCAAGAATGGACCATGTTAAATCACCGGTTAATTTTTCTGGGACGGCGAGTTTGTCATTCCCGAAAGCCTGCTTGCGGGGCATGTGAACTGGCAAGTATGTGTCCATCATTTGGCGAGGGCCCGAGGGATCCAAGTGAAGCAGCAAAGCTAATTAAGACGGGTGCCTAACATGTCGATACCTGATTGGATGGACACTTTAATTGCCAGGACGCCGCAATTAATCACAAGCGATTTATCTCGACACGACGTTCCAGATGAAAGTACCCGCGAAGCTGCAGTATTGGTGTTATTTGGCCCGCGCGATGATTTTGGTGAACTTGTAATTATCGAACGCGCATCACACTTAAAAGCTCATCCTGGGCAACCAGCATTTCCCGGTGGCCGAGTCGAAGAAGGTGACGCTTCATTGGCGCAAACCGCGTTGCGCGAAGCGCATGAAGAAATTGGCCTTGATCCAAACAGCGTAGAAATTTTGGGTGAGTTACCCCAGCTGTGGATTCCACCTTCTAACTTCAAAGTCACCCCGGTTTTGGCATGGTGGCACACCCCGCATGAACTTATAGATATTGATACCAATGAGGTGCAAGCCGTTCATCGCATTTCACTTAATGCTTTGATCAATCCAGTAAACCGAATGCGAGTTCGACACCTAAATGGTTCATTTGGTCCGGGCTTTGATGTTGCGGACATGCTTATCTGGGGATTTACCGGCGGACTAATTTCACGCTTAATGGATATTGCTGGCTGGGCTACCGAGTGGGATGAATCAAAAATAATAGAACTTCCGGCGCCAGCGCCCAACACGGAAGTGACAAGTTGAATCCACTCTATTTAGATATTATTTTGCTCGCGTTCGGAATCTTTATTGTGAGTTCAGGCTGGCGACGGGGATTAATAGTCAGTGTGCTTTCATTGGTTGGATTATTTGCCGGTGCTTGGCTAGGTCGATCTTCGATTGAAATTGTTACCGGTGCCTCGACCACAACTTCATTTAGCCGGACAGCGTTAAGCGCTGCTGCACTTTTCCTGGGGATGGGATTTGGTAGCGCATTAGGCAGTTTCATTGGAAATCGAATCCGAAATATCTTCAGTTGGTCACCAATTCGATTCCTGGATAACGCCACCGGCGCCATAGTTTCGATTTCCGCTTGGTCGATCGTTGCCTGGTTTATGGCAACAACTTTATTGGCCGCTCCGATGTCTTCACTTACAAACATGCTGACCGAATCAAAAGTCATTGTTGCCCTTGATCAATACATGCCGGTTCAAGTCAGAGACGGTGTTGAGTCAGTTCGAATTTATGTTTCCAATTCTGATTTGCCAAGCAGTATTAGTGAAGTGCTATTAGCGCCAGCTGTTGCACCACCAGATGTTTCAGCAACAGCGCAACCAGCTATTGCCGCAGCCCTGGAATCTGTAGTCAAAGTTGAGGGCACCGCGATTGAATGCAACGCTCGGTTAACTGGCTCTGGTTTTGTCGTTGGACAAGATTTAGTAATTACAAATGCTCATGTAGTTGCTGGGATAACTAATCCAACGGTGCGCGTCAAGGGTAAAGGTAAAGCATTTGAGGGCTTGGTCATTTTCTTTGATCCAGCTAATGATGTGGCTTTGATTCGCACCTCCAATTTTCCATCGGTGGCTTTACGTATTAGCGAACCACTTGCCAGGGGAGATGCTGCTGTTGTGGCAGGTTTCCCCGGTGGCGGCCCACTGGCTTTGATACCTGCTCGAGTAAGAAGTGTTTCGGAAACTTCAGGAACAGACATCTATGGCAAAAACACGGTAACTCGAGAAATTTATGCGCTTTCTGCAGACATCAAACAAGGCGATTCAGGCGCACCGATGCTTGCACTAGATGGAAGTGTGGCGGGCTTGATTTTTGCTTCCTCGGCCATAGATGATCAAACCGGTTACGCGCTAACTGCCAAGCAATTCATGGTCGCAGTAAATGCAGTAGGTACTGCCTATTTAGACATGCCAGCGGTGAGCACTGGTGAGTGCTCCGGAGTCCGCTAAACAATTTCTTTCAAGACTTATTCGATATCACTTGACCTAACTTCAAAGTGCGACAACTATCATTACTAAGAACGAAATACCTAGAAATTTCAACGGAAAGCACGGATCCCATGAGCGGTGAAGCATTAGAAAACCTTTCACACGAACATCGAATTTTTGTTCCATCACTTGAGTTTGCTTCGAAAGCAAATGGAAAAGTAGATCTTTTCACTCAGGCTGAAATGGATCGAAATAGTTTCTGGGATGAACAAGCAAAAAATCTGCAATGGGATACGCCATGGAGCCAAGTTTTGGATTGGTCAGGCGCGCCAGTTTCCAAATGGTTCGTCGGCGCAAAACTAAATGTCTCAGTTAACTGCATCGATCGTCACGTGGACGCAGGAAACGGCGACCGAGTTGCAATTCACTTTGAGGGCGAACGTGGCGATACTCAAACCATCACATACAAAGACTTATTGGATCGTGTTAGTCAAACCGCAAATGCCTTAATTGAACTAGGAATCAAAACAGGCGATCGCGTAGCAATCTATATGCCGATGATTCCAGAGGCTGTCATTTCCATGCTGGCGTGCACACGCATTGGCGCACCACACTCCGTAGTCTTCGGAGGTTTTTCGGCGGAGTCATTACGCAGTCGAATTGAAGATGCAGCGGCCAGTGTAGTTATTACAGCCGATGGTGGCTTTAGAAAAGGTAGTCCATTTGGATTAAAGAGTGCAGTGGATGAAGCTGTTGCTTCGATCCCAAGTGTCAAAAAAGTTTTAGTTGTTAAGCGCACTGAGCAAGAAGTTAATTGGAACAGTGAACGCGACGTTTGGTGGGATGAGATTGTTTCGAAACAATCAACCTCACATACGCCAGAATTTTTTGATTCAGAGCATCCACTCTTTATTCTCTACACATCAGGTACTACCGGTAAGCCAAAAGGAATTTTGCACACCACTGGTGGCTACTTAACTCAAGTTGCATATACACATCGCGTGATTTTTGATATCAAGCCCGAAACTGATGTTTATTGGTGTACCGCAGATGTGGGTTGGATCACTGGTCATTCCTATGTTGCATACGGGCCGTTAGCAAATGGCGCCACCCAAGTTATCTATGAAGGCACGCCAGATACCCCTCACAAGGGACGCTGGTGGGAAATAGTTGCCAAGTATGGCGTAACGATTCTTTACACTGCGCCAACAGCAATTCGAACATTTATGAAATGGGGAGACGAGTTTCCCCAAGCGCACGACTTATCGAGTCTGCGCCTGCTAGGTAGCGTTGGTGAGCCAATTAATCCGGAAGCCTGGATGTGGTACCGAGAAATTATTGGCTCAAACAATTGTCCGATCGTAGATACGTGGTGGCAAACCGAAACTGGCGCAATCATGATCAGTCCGTTGCCCGGTGTAACGGCGACAAAGCCTGGCTCAGCAATGGGTCCGATACCTGGAATTAATGCTGAGATTCTTGATGACGCTGGCACTGCAGTGGGTCACGGCAGTGGTGGCTATTTAGTTTTAACAAAACCTTGGCCAGCAATGCTGCGTGGTATCTGGGGCGACATGGATCGTTACAAAGAAACTTATTGGTCACGTTTTGATTCCCAATATTTCGCAGGTGATGGTGCTAAGTGGGATGAGGATGGCGCAATTTGGCTACTTGGCCGCGTTGATGACGTTATGAACATTTCAGGTCATCGCATTTCAACAACTGAAGTTGAATCGGCATTAGTTTCACATCCAACAGTTGCAGAGGCTGCAGTCGTTGGCGCAGCTGATGAAACAACCGGTCAAGGTATCGTGGCATTTGTAATTTTGCGCGCTGGGTCAGTTGATGGTCCCGGTGTTGCGAAAGAGTTGCGAGCTCATGTTGCAAAAGAGATCGGTGCGATTGCGCGCCCACGACAAATTCTGATAGTGGCAGAACTTCCAAAAACTCGATCTGGAAAAATTATGCGCCGATTACTTCGCGATGTTGCTGAGAACAGAACTTTGGGTGATGTTACGACACTTGCAGATCCAACAATTATGAATCTAATTGGTGATGGATTAAAGAGTTCAACCTCAGACGATGACTAAACACAACTGAAATTAACTCGGTGTACAATGACGCCATGACCCTTTCTCTTGCAATTGCCATCTTTGTTCTGGCTTACGTACTGATTGCAAGTGAGAAAATTAGTCGAATTGCCATCGCACTTGGCGGTGCGGCAGCGATGTTTGTTATTGGCGCAACTGATGCTGACAAGGCTTTCTATAGTCACGAAACAGGAATCGACTGGAATGTAATTTTCCTACTTCTTGGCATGATGATCATCGTCGGTGTGATCCACAAAACCGGTCTATTTGAATTTTTAGCAATTAAAGCCATAAAGAAGGCCGATGGAAGTCCTAAAAAGGCTTTGGTATTTCTGATCATCTTGGTTGCTTTTGCCAGCGCAATTCTAGATAACGTCACAACTATTTTGCTTGCCGTTCCAATGACAATAATTGTTTGTAAGCAATTGAATGTTAATCCTATTCCATTTTTACTTTCCGAAGTGTTTGCGTCAAACATTGGCGGCGCCGCCACACTAGTTGGAGATCCACCCAACATCATCATCGCTAGCCGAGCTGGACTGAGTTTTAATGACTTTTTGATTCACATGGCGCCACTTGTGATAGTGGCTATGTTGGTAATTACACCAATACTTGTGTGGATGTTTAGAAAAGAGCTGGTAAACACCGCTGAAGATCGCGCGCGCGTGCATGAATTAGATGCATCTAGTTATTTGAAAAATCCTGACTTACTGAAAAAATCTTTGGCGGTGCTCTCACTCGTTGTCGTGGGATTTTTAGCACATTCAGTAATTCATGCCGAACCTTCAGTCATCGCCCTCATTGGTGCAGGACTACTTATTGCAATCAGTGGCTTGAAGCCAGTTGATTATGTTCAAGATGTTGAGTGGGGAACACTCGTGTTCTTCGCTGGTTTATTCGTAATGGTAGGCGCACTAGTTAATGTAGGTGCGCTACAGATGCTTTCCGACTATTTGGCTGCTCAAGTTGAAGGTAAACCAGAGTTGGCCACCGGAGTATTGCTCGTGCTATCGGCAGTAGTTTCGGGAATTGTCGATAACATTCCTTACGTTGCCACCATGTCACCAGTTGTCGCAGATTTAAGTGCGGCAGTGCCAGCACAGCACGGCGATGTACTTTGGTGGGCACTTGCATTTGGAGCTGATTTCGGCGGTAATGCGACGATAATTGGTGCGAGTGCAAACGTTGTCGCAATCGGGCTTGCCGCTAAAGCAGGCATTAAAATTTCGTTCTGGCAGTTTGCAAAATATGGAATCCCGATCACCGTAATTTCCATTGCAATTACTGCACCATATCTTTTTCTTCGATATTTTTAACTAGCAGGGTAGAGTTGGCGGCATGGGAAAAGACCGTGAACCAAGCTTAATTTCGATGGTCACGTCAATTATTGACGATCTTTCTGGCTTAGTTCGTAACCACATTGAACTGGCACAAGCCGAAATTAAGGAAGCGATCTCAGGGATGGCTAAATTTTCTGTGCTACTCGCCATTGCAATTTCGCTATTAAACCTAGCTGGCATTTTTATTTTCGTTGCCGCCGCTTACTACTTAAATACTTTGGGTTATGAACTTTGGGTTAGCTTTCTTCTGGTAGTTGCAGGTTTAGCAACTTTCGCCCTGATCCTTGGACTTTTAGCTTGGCGACAAATACGAAAAATAACGCTCGGTAGTCGCACTGCCAAGTCACTAGCGGATACTGTCCAAACTCTGACAACTCTGCGCTCTGGCTCCAAATAACACCTGTGTCGACGCAAAATCAGCTTGATTCACTCAGTAACTTATTAGCGTTGCCTGGCGTGGCCAAAGAATGTGAAGTAACACTAAGAGCCATTGACGAATTGATGTGGAATCGCACAATTCGCCGGCACCAATCAGCTCTGACTCCTTACACCCGAAGAATTGCTGGATTTGCAACTGCCGCTCTTGATGGCGCACAAATGCCAAAAGATCCAACTATGGAGCCCGAAGTATCGCCCATGGGTTCACTTTCGGATCAGGGGCTGTTAGTTACAGCTGAAGCAGATTTACAGACTTTGGCATTTAAAACCGAACCACTTAAAGTCTTAGCCCGATTACATACCTTTGCTTCAAATGACGGTGATCGTGGACAGCCACGAACAAGTGATGACATTGACGACCCACTGCGCATTGGTAACGTGCCACCTCACCAAGTTTTGCAAGAAAGACTTGCTGCGCTGGTTGATCTGATTATTAATTCGAAAGCGCCAGTGATTTTGATTGCAGCAATTGCGCATGCTGAGTTAGCAACACTTAGACCATTCACCCAAGGCTCCTATTTAGTAGCGCGGGCAAGCACGCGATTAATTTTGGCCGCCCGAGAGGTAGATGTTGACGGACTTGTCATGAGCGAATATGGCGCGTTCCTATTAGGGCGACCTGCCTATGTAAAAGCGTTATCTTCATATCAATCTGGAACGCCCGATGGTGTGGCTGCTTGGATCCAATGGCAGGGCGAAGCTATTCGCAAAGGAATTGAAATGGCGCTGCAATTAGCCGAACTAGCAGACGTTAAGAAGTAATCTTTTCCACAACCAAAAAAACCACACAGGATGAAATCCCATCTTCCTTAGGGTGAGCATCGGCAACATCATTTTAAAGTCAGGTGTCTTGAGCTCCTCGACGAGATGGAGATTTGATGCATGCATTGTTGGTAACTAGTGACGATCGAGTAATAACAGAATTTCAAAAGATTGCGGCCGTGACCCAAACGCCGCTGGTGATTGAAAGTGAACCAAACGCATCGGATATCTCAAATGCTTATCGAGTTTTTGTAGCTACGGACTGCGCTCAAGCGAACTTAAATCACCCTGAAATTGTGCTGGTTGTAATCGGGACAACTGGTCCAGAGACTTGGCGGTTTGCTGCAAAGCTTTCAGCAAACCATATAGCTGTCATTCCAGACTCTAGAGATTGGCTAGTTGAACACCTTTCGGCGCCAGTCACAAAGAGAGGTTTATGTGTTGCAATCATTCCTGGAGCAGGTGGAGCGGGCGCGTCACTTCTTTCGGCTGGGCTGGCATTTCACGCCCGACAACTCTTTAGTGATGTTGTACTTGTTGATTTTGATGAAAGTTCAGCAGGATTAGATATTGTGCTGGGAATCGAAACTCAGCCAGGAATGCGATGGCAAGATTTTCATTCTTTGAGTGGTTCCATAAGTGGCAGCGATATTCTGCGCGGCCTGCCAGCTAGAGATGGCGTAGCACTGCTCACTCACAACGGTTCGAAACCGGCAGCTGAGAAGTTTGTGCCAGAGGCAATCATTCAGCAATTACGTGGCGTCTCCGGGTTAGTCATCATAGATTTTCCAAGATTCACAAATCAAATAGCCGCAGTAAAAATCTTGCAACAATGCGATGTTGCCTTTGTGGTAACGCCATCAACTGTGCGAGGAAGTGCCAGCACAAAAATAGCAATTGCAAAGATTTCAAAGCACGTCACAACTACCGAACTTGTTATTAGAAATTTGCCAGGCACAAATCTTGACGCGCTGAGAATTGCCCAGTCTTTAGATGTTCCGTTAGCTGGAGTAGTAAATACTGATCCGCGAATAGTTGAGCAAATAGAACAGGGATTTGGCGTTGCAGGAATTCACTTAGGCGGCTTTACTCGAAGCTTGAATGCCCTCGCCCAGCGATTGGCGCAAACTAATGACATCCAACAAGCCGCATGAACTAGTCGAACAAGTTCGCGTTCGGTGTATTGAACAAGGCATCAAACCAGATGTCAGCGCCGTGACTGAAATTGTTCGACAACTATTGCCGGCTAGTTCACATGGCGACCTCGTGACACTTATTGATGTCGTTTTAGCTGAAATCGCAGGACTTGGGCCAGTGGAGGGTCTACTACTACTCCCTCGACTAACTGATGTTTTGGTAAATCGCTTTGACCAGGTGTGGGTTGACCAAGGTGAAGGTTTGCGAAAAACTAACGTGGCTTGGCCATCAGAGCAAGCAGCCCGAGATTTCGCCAGCCACTTAGCTGCTCTTGGACATCGCCGCTTGGATGATGCGCACCCATTTGTGGATTTACAACTAGAAAATGGCATTCGATTTCATGCGGCTCTTCCACCACTTGCCGTGGCCGGAATCGCAATGTCGTTTCGAGTTCCATCGAACCAGCAGTACACACTTGAACAGCTTCTTGCCCTAGGAGCTTTCTCAGAACCGATTTATGCCAAGCTCACCCAAATTGTTGCCGAGCGAAAAAGTTTCATAATTAGTGGCGGCACTGGTAGCGGTAAAACTACTTTGCTAGCAGCGATGCTTTCCCATGTTGATCATTGTCATCGAATCGTAGTCATTGAAGACTCAACTGAATTAGACATTAACCACCCACACGTAGTAAAAGTGCAGTCTCGACTTGCAAACAGCGAAGGATTTGGCCAAGTAACTATGACTGACTTGGTACGACAAACATTGCGTATGCGCCCAGACCGAATTGTTGTTGGTGAAGTCAGAGGCAGTGAAATTAGTGACCTCTTACTGGCATTAAACACTGGCCACAATGGCAGCGCCACGACAATTCATGCGGACGATGCACTGAGTGTCCCAACCCGAATTGAAGCACTAGGGCTATTGGCGGGGTTGCCGAGACAAGCAATCCATGCCCAAATGCATTGCGCATTTGATTTTGTGATCCAAATGCAGGACGCGCGCCTGGGACATCGCGGCGTGGCAAGCATTGCAAAATTTGTGAAACTTGTCGATGGCACCGTTACCACTGAAGTAATTCTGGAAAATTCAATTATTGAACCAAAGGATGCAGCAGCGCTGAGCAAACCAAAAATACAAGCTGTGGCATGAAAACGTTTTGGATCGCCACTTGTGTTTGGCTTGCTTGCTACTTAGCAATGGCGCCGTTGCCCGGCGCAATCGAATTACCTAAAGTCAAGTTAGTAACCACCAAGTTTCGCAAACACAAGAAAATGCAAATGAACTTTGATGAAAAGTTGCAATTTATTTACTGCATCAAAATCCAACTGTTATCAGGAGCAACTCAGATTGCGGCATTGCAATTTGCACTGAGCCGGATCAATGGCTCCTTCCTGCCTGAGACCAGAAAGAACATTTCACTTCAATCTGAAATTTATAACGCAATGAAGCTCGATGCAGTTGAATTCGAGTTTCGGGCACTTGGCGATTACGCATTACTTATGCAGGCAAGCGCGAAATCTGGCGCAAGTATTTCGCAGCCACTTTCAAATCTGGCTTCAACAATGATTCGGAGTCGAGCACAGGAGCAATTGCTAACAACAGAATTAGCAAGCACAAAAGCTACGATTATGGTGCTCGCGGGCTTGCCAATAATTGGATCAGGCTTAGCGATGATGCTTGGTTCACAGTCAATCAACTGGTTATTCACAACAGGCTTAGGACGCGGCTGCCTACTAATTGGTATTGCTCTGGAGTTATTGGGCTGGACCTGGGTTCAGCGTTTATTGGCAACTGCGCTGCGAGAACCGCTGTGATTACCCTGGCCGCGCTGAGTATAGGGCTGGCAAGTTATTTAAGCTTCCCGCTACCTGATGGAAAAAAACATCCAAAGATCGAAACCAGCGAAATAGCAAAGATCGCAAACGAGACTGTGACAATCGCGAGCGTTATAGCAACTATGCAATTACTTAGGATGTGTCTTGGAGCTGGGATGACAATTCTGGATGGACTCACTTTTATTTGCCCACAATTACCAACAAGCTCACGACTAGACATCGAATCGGTCTTAATTCAATTTGGATTAGGTAAACCGCTAACGCTGGCCCTGGATTCGTTAGCTTCTCGGAGCCCACTTTGGCTTGGGCTAACAGATTCGCTAATTGCAGCATTGATTACCGGCAGTCCGATTCATGATCAATTAGCTGAACTTGAACAAGCCACCCAAACTTCAATAGATATGGCCAAGCTGAATCGAATCAAATCAGTTGCCGTGAAAAGCGTGTTACCACTTGGGCTTTGCTTTTTACCAGCATTTATCTTGCTTGCCGTGGTGCCACTAGTGGCTGGCCTAGTCGCAAACTTTTTCAACTATCCACAGTAACCAGAACTCAACAGCGCAGCGAAAACTATTTCGCAATAGTACGTGTCAATTCAGAATTTGATAGCGCACATGCGCACAAACATGAATGGGGAAATTCGTGAAACAAAAATTACTAAACGCAACAAGGAACGACTTTGGCATGACAACAGCTGAATATGCGGTGGGCACGATCGCAGCAGCAGGGCTAGGTGGTGTTTTACTCAAGTTGCTGACGAGTCCAGAATTCCAAGCACTTATCTGGAAAATCATTCAGAGTTCTTTCAGTTTTCTTTTCACAAACTAGTAGTGCCAAGAATGCCAAGCGTTGGATTAGGTGTGGGCAGGCAGCTAGTCCAACGCACGCATGGGTATGCAGTAGCAGAGTTTGCTATCGTCCTGCCCGTAATTTTATTTTTGGCAGCACTCATCTTTGTGTTAATGGGTATAACGTCTGTGCAAATTCAGTTAGAAAGTGGTGCGGCAATGGCTGCACGAATTATCGGACGCGGCGACCCACTTCCAGATTCCTATCGCAACTCGCTGCCGGTGGGAACTGAAATATTTGCTAGACCCGATGGTGAAGTTGTCGAAGTGACTCTCACAACTACCAGAAATGTTGGACTACCTTTTCTTTCTCATACCTTCACATTGACTGCAAAAGCTCAAGCTCGACTTGAACCCGTCTTCGAGGAGTTTGGATAGTGCAAAGTATCAAGCGACTAGAAATAAATGATTCTGGACAGGTGACCATTTTGCTACTTGCATTGGCGCTTGCAATTTTGTCTGCGCTACCAATTTTGGCAACTATTACCCAGTTAGTAATTACCCAACAACGATTGAACGCAACAGCAGATACAAGCGCGATAGCTGGCGCGCTTGAGTTGGAATTTAATCAAGACCAAGCCTGTGAAACCGCGCGTAATTTCAAAGTCAATTTTCCCAATTTGACTATGGATTGCGAAGCATCAGAATCTTTAATCAAAGTCGAGTTAACGTTGCCAAACACTTATTTTCCAGCAAGATATTTGTTGCCCTACCTAGTGGCTACTACAACAGCAGGCATTGCCCAGCCGATGGAGCCCATGCCGTAGATTGTTACTACAACACTAGAAGGACAGTCATGCAGATCGAACTAGCACCAGATGTCGCTCGATACGTTATTTCGGTATCAGGCGAAGTTGATCTCGCCACCTCACCCGAGTTAGATAGCGCCATAATTGCCGCGCTTGCGTCGGGTGCCTCAGCACTTGCAGTTGATCTATCAAATGTTACATTTATGGACTCATCAGGTTTGGGCGTAATAGTGCGTGGACTAAAACGTTGCCGAGAAGCCGATATTGAATTGGATTTAGTTATTACGAATGAACGTGTGCTGAAAGTATTTGGAATTACGGGCCTTGATCAAGTAATCCCAATCCACGACGCACTAGAAGACATTTAAGTATTCGGCATAATCTGCCATTTTTGGCAGACCTGCAATGTGGGCTAGACTGAGCAAGCGCATTTCGGTGCGCACGCGCTCGTAGCTCAACGGATAGAGCATCTGACTACGGATCAGAAGGTTAGGGGTTCGAATCCCTTCGAGCGCGCAGAGTTAGATAACTTTTAATTTAAATGTGGACAAACAGTTCCCCGGTTCCGCGGTTTCTCTTTTCTCTCGATAGAGTTTGGTTAATTAATTGTGGTTAGTGACGTAGAAGGCTAATTGCGACTCTTATTTGAATGGATAGCGCATGCGCCCGTTTGCAACACTTATGACAACCCTTGCTTTCACTGTGTCTGGAATGACATTTAGTCCAGCTCAGGCCACCGTACCCGTTGATGGATCCTATAATTGCTCGACTGGATTAGCTTCACCCGGACCGTTTCTTACAATTTCATCTGGTGCGGTCGTCGATGGAGGGGACTGTACTGGAGCGGTAGTGATTCCAGACGGCGTGACAAGTATCGGATCCTACGCGTTCTTTTTCTCGTCACTCACAAGCATCGATATCCCATCAAGTGTCACAACTATCGCTGGAAACGCGTTCCGTATTACAAAATCACTGACAAGCGTCACAGTTGATGGAGCAAACTCGAACTTTAGTTCAAGTGCAGGGGTTCTATTCAACAAACTCAGTACTACGCTACTGACGTACCCATCAGCCAAGAGTGGCACTTCGTATTCCATCCCATCAAGCGTCACAAGTATCGGGGACTATGCCTTCGATTTCGCTGTCTCACCCACCAGCATCGATATCCCATCAAGCGTCACAAGTATCGGATCCTATGCATTCTCTAGGACATCATCACTAACCAGCATCGATATCCCATCAAGCGTCACAAGTATTGGGATGGGTGCCTTTTTTAACGCAACATCACTTAACAGCATAAATATCCCAGCAAGTGTTACTAGCCTTGGCAGTAACGTATTCGAAGGCGCGACTGCACTTAACACGGTCACGTTTGAATCAGGTAGTCCGCTCACAAGCATTGGGAATTACGCATTTTTTATTACCACTGCACTCACAAGCGTTACGATCCCCTTAGGTGTAACAAGTATTGGGAACTATGCGTTTTATGGCGGAGCGTCGCTTAGCAGCGTCTACTTTCTTGGCAATGCGCCAACCGTCGGTAGTAGCGCATTTGCCGACGTTGCTGCGGGAGCAAAGGCATACATTAAAACAGGCGCTACTGGATTTGCAGATGTTGGCCAAACGTGGAATGGACTCACAGTCACCATTTGGACAGAGAGTACGACGTCCCCAGTACCAATAATCGCTAACGCTTACCGCGCCGACAAACTGGGAACTGTTTACTTCGCTCCCTTGTCAAGCAAGCTTTCAAAGGATGCCAAGAAGAAACTAGGAGCAGCTGTCATTGCTAATCCGTCAGCCATTTACAAAGTAACGGGCTATGTTCAGAAATCAATTATTGCTAAAAACGCTAAAAACGATTCATCGCTATCTCTAGCTCGTGCTGAGGCGGTTGAAACCTATCTCGTATCGCTAGGTGCTGGTGTTACCTTCACTGTTGTTGATGCTGGAAAGGTCCCGGCCAAGAACGGCAAGAGTAGCAAAGCACGAAGAGCGACGCTTTATGCAATGACACCAGTGGTGCAGTAGCAGTACTAATCCATCAAAATTGCCCCTCCTTGCCTGGTGGCTGACAATTTTTTGAAGATTAACGCCAGACGCTGACTACGTAGATTTACGCAAGGCGGAATAGCTCTTAACTGATCCTGAGTGCGGTTTTTGTAACCATGGGTATGGGTGAATCTCAGCAATGCTGCTGAATTTCTTAAATGAAGGAACCGGCGCGAATGTAACGGCTACTGGATTGTCGCTTGCAAATTGATAGGGATCGCCAAGGTATACCTGCACGGTACGTCGTTGTGCCAAGTCTTGAACAGTCTCGAGATAGAAGCCAAGCCGCTTTGAACTTAGTTGAAGTTTTTGGAGTGCTTCCTCATTAAATACAAATACAACTGTCAGATCTGGATTAGCTACCAGTGCTGGATCGTTGTCCCCCATTGAATCAATAGTTAGCAAAACGTACTTAGGTGAAGCTACTTTTAACGCAGTCGTTGGCCCAGATGTCTTTTCTGGATCAAGGTCACGCTCTAATAAAGAATCAACATCGAGGCGGTTGAGTGTCTCTTCTTCGGGGAACTCTTGGATAGGACATGCGTTAGCCAAAGGACAGCGCTCACATAAACCGGGTGCTCGCTTTTCAACCTGCCAGCGCGCAAAACCA
>JASJMK010000048.1:0-14787 GCA_037619625.1 Actinomycetes bacterium | reverse complement strand
GAACGGTCAGGATTGCAGTCACGTGTCCTATTAAGCGACCAGATTTTCCGCGAGCTAATTCGGCAACATCTGGGTTCTTTTTCTGCGGCATGATCGAAGATCCAGTTGACCAAGCGTCGTCCAAAGTGGCCCACGCAAATTCGCGCGAAGTCCAAAGACAGATTTCTTCGCCAAGTCTTGATAAGTGAACGCCGATTAAGCCCGTGACAAATAAGAACTCCGCAACGAAATCGCGATCACTCACACCATCAATGGAATTTTCAACAACACCGTCGAAACCAAGATCTTTAGCCAGAGCTTCTGGATCAAGATCCAAACTTGTGCCAGCTAATGCGCCAGAACCCATAGGAGATTTAGCTGCGCGCTTATCCCAGTCCGCAAACCGATCAAGGTCGCGGGCCAATGCGTGAATGTGTTTAGCAAGTTCATGGCCAAAGGAAACTGGTTGGGCGTGCTGCAAGTGAGTGAAACCTGGAGCTGGATGATCAACATGCGCAGTTGCTTGCACTAACAACGCAGACTGCAGATCACAGAGCGCCACAGCAAGTATCCGAGCGTTATTGCGCAAGTACATGCGCAAATCAGTTGCGACTTGATCATTGCGGCTACGACCCGCACGAAGCTTGCCACCAACTTCTGGGCCAATGGTCTCAATCAAGCCGCGCTCTAGTGCGCTGTGGACATCTTCATCAGCTGGAGTCGGAATAAATTTTCCAGTAGCTGCATTTTTCAGCAGGGTATCTAAACCCGCAAGCATAGTTTTTAGTTCATCTTTTGTTAGTAAGCCTGCGACGTGAAGTACCCGAGCGTGCGCTTTACTTTGCGCAATGTCGTAAGGAGCAAGCACCCAATCGAAATGAACTGATGCGCTTAAATTTGCCATGGCAGCACTTGGACCAGAACTAAAACGTGCTCCCCATAATCGGGCATTGCTGGTATTGCTGCTCACAAGATTCTCCTTTAAGTAATTTCTATTCTGGCGGCTATTTAACGTTTGGTTAGTTCTTGTAGTTCCTGACACACCGAGGCTCCCCCGGCCGGATCACGCGTGATCAGCATTACCGTGTCATCACCGGCAACAGTTCCGATGATTGATTCAAGTCCGCTGCGATCAATGGTTGAGGCTAAATAACTTGCAGCCCCAGGTGAGGTGCGAACCACAACTATATTCGCTGAGAAATCAATACTCGCAGCAAGTTCTGACATGGCTCTTCCAAGTCGGGAGGCATCACGGGTAATCGGAGCACCTGAACCGTCATCTGGAATTGCGTAGCAAAGTCCGGATGGGCCTTTAGTTATTTTGATTGCGCCCAAAATTTCTAAATCTCGCGAAAGCGTTGCTTGGGTAACTGTGACACCTTTTTTAGCAAGCAATAAAACAATTTCGCCCTGCGATGAAACATCATTGGTGGAAATGAGCTCCTGGATTAACGCCAGGCGGGAAGCGCGATTTGTCATAAGTCTTCACACTCCCGCAGTGCCTGCGTTAACAGCGCCATACCTTCGAGTAATTCTGAATCAGTGATAACAAGTGGCGGGACAATGCGCAATACATTTGCCGCTGGCGCGTTTATGATCAAACCGAGTTCGCGGGCCTTAGTTTCCACAGCTGCTGCATTTTCATGCGTTAGGACAACTCCAAGCATTGCGCCCGCGCCGCGAACATGATCAACGCCAGGTGCAGTGCTGATGTGCGCCACAAATTCAGCTTCAATGTATTTAGCGCGGGACATTAAGTCTTCGCGTTCAACAGTTTCTAAAACGGCAAGCGCAGCAGCGCAAGCAACGGCGTTGCCACCATAAGTTGTGCCATGCATGCCCTGCGTCATTAAGTCTTGGTAATCCCCAAAGGCGATCATTGCCCCAATCGGAAAGCCACCACCAAGGCCTTTGGCAAGCAGAAGTACATCTGGGTCAACCCCAACATTTTGATATGCAAACCAAGAGCCCGTTCGGGCAATTCCAGTTTGGACTTCATCAACCACGAACATTGCGTTGTGTTTTGTTGTAACTGACCGAGCTGCATTCAGGTATTCGGAAGTTAGTGGCAGCACTCCGCCTTCACCCATGATTGGTTCAATCCAAAGAGCTGCAGTCTTCTCGTTGATGCCTGATTCAAGATCAGAAATATCATTTGGCGCAATGAATGAAACATCTGGCATTAAGGGCGCAAACGGTTTTGATTTCTTAGGTTGACCAGTTAAAGAAAGAGCGCCCACACTTCGACCATGGAAACTTCCATGCAAACTAACGATGTGTGATTTTCCAGTTAAGCGCGAAAGTTTGATGGCTGCTTCGTTAGCTTCGGTGCCAGAGTTACATAAAAATACTTTTCCAGGGCGTCCAGTTATTTCAAGTAACCGCTCCGCCAGTGCCAAACCAGGTTCGTGCATCGCAAAATTGCTGGTGTGACCAAGTGTGGACATTTGTTTAGTAACAGCTTCGGTTAATGCCGGGTGAGCGTGCCCCAATATGTTCACGGCAATACCAGCTAGAAAGTCGATGTACTTTTTGCCATCAGCGTCCCAGACTGTTGCGCCTTTGCCATGATCCAGCAGCATGTTTGGCGTGCCATAGTTCGGCATGAATGTTGCATTCCAACGCTTTTGTCCTTGCGAAGTTTTTGTCACTTAGTCACCTGGGTTCCGCTGTCGTTCAAGTTGCCAACGACCCGAACTGCTGGGATTCCGCCCTCGATCGCCCGCAGGCACGCTTCCATCTTTGGCACCATGCCGGATTCAAGTTTGGGTAATAACGCAGTTAGCTCTGCAGCAGTCATTTTGCTAATCAACGAATCCCGATCTGGCCAATTGGCATAAACCCCTGGGACATCGGTGAGCATGATCATTTCGCTGGCTTTAAGTGCGATAGCAACGGCAGAGGTTGCTGTGTCCGCATTGACGTTGAACAGTTGACCGTCAGTAGCGCGGGCAGCTGTTGAAATAACTGGCACTTGCCCATTTGCAATGGCTGCATTTAGTTGATCGACGGCAACCGCAACCACTTCCCCGACTAATCCAATATCAGTTTGCACGCCGTCAACTAGAACTGTGCGATGTTCGGCTGTTAACAACCCATCGATGTCTCCGGGCATTGAAATTGCCGGAACTTCGTTAGCAATCAAATGCTGAACTAATTCTCGATTCACTTCATTAACTAATACCTCGCGCACCACAGTGACTGCTTCGCTAGTGGTTACGCGATAGCCACCTTTGAATTCCGAGACAATTCCAGCAGCTTTTAAGCCAGCGGAAATTTGCGGGCCGCCGCCATGAACCACAACTGGTTTTTTCCCAGTGGCAGCTAAATTCTTTACCCCAGTAACAAATGCCTGCAGCGCGTCAGCGTCAACCATGGCATTGCCACCGAATTTAATAACTACGGTCACGGCGCAATTCCAATTGCGCTAAGTCCAGCTGTTTCTGGAAAACCACAGATTAAGTTTGCATTTTGCACGGCTTGCCCAGCGGCGCCCTTGATTAAGTTATCGAGAGCGACAATTACTGTTGCCCGATTTGTACGATCATCTTTTGCTACTTGGATGTGAACGGCATTTGAACCAAGTGTTGAGGCAGTTACTGGCAATTGACCATCGGGTAAAACTGTGACGAAGGCTTCACCTGCGAAGTAATCAACTAATGCGTTACGAAGTTCGGCTCCCCCGGTTGAAGTTTTCACACTCATGGTTGCCAAGATGCCACGAGGCATTGGCGCCAGCATTGGGGTGAAATTGATCTGCACATCAACGCCGGCAACGTGACTTAAAGTTTGTTCAATTTCAGGAGTGTGCTGATGTGTGCCGCCCACTTTGTAGGCGGACATGGATCCAGCAACTTCGCTGTTGAGTAAATTAACTTTCGCCCCGCGGCCTGCACCTGATGTACCAGAGGCTGCCACCACGATGATGTCAGTTGCCTCGGCAAGTCCGGCTGAAAGTAGCGGAGCTAAACCAAGTTCAATTGCCGTTGCGTAACATCCTGGGTTTGCAATGCGAGTGCTGCCAGTAATCTTTGCGCGTTGGCCGTGAATTTCTGGTACGCCATATGTCCAAGAACCGGCATAAGTTCCCCCGTAATAGGTGTGCCAATCTTTGTTATCTTCTAGGCGAAAGTCTGCGCCAAGATCAACGATCAAAACATCATCTGGCAATTGTGCAATCAATTCAGCGGAGGCGCCGTGCGGTAACGCGAGAAAGACTAAATCATGATTTGTTAATGCAGCCGCAGTGGACTCCACAAAGACTTTGCTGGCAAGCTCTGGAACGCTGGAAAACTGTGGGTGAACTTCGGCCAAGTTGGCCCCTGAATTTGATCCAGCGGCAATCGCGCCAAGGGCAAAGTGTGGGTGGGCATCAATAATGCGAATGAGTTCTGCCCCGGCATATCCAGAGGCCCCAACGATTGCTGCCCGTTTCATCGATTCTGAAGTCATGCGTTAATTATACGCATAATTGCATAAATGCATAACCCAAAAAACCCTGTTCCTGGGGATTTTCCTTGAATTGCAACCAGCGGCTGGCGCCAAATTACTAGCGTAAAGTCGCGCCAAAAGCCTTAACTGCTGCGTCCACGCCCGCTTGGCGAGCAGCAGCAACTTCCTCGGCAGCTAAAGTGCGATCTTGCGCTCGAAAGCGAAGCGCAAATGCCAGTGACTTATGGCCATCAGCAACTTGCGATCCTTCGTAGACATCAAAGAGTCGGATATCTTCTAGCAACTCGCCCGCGCCCGCTTGAACTACCTGCAAAACATCAGTTGCCCCAACATCAGACTTGACCACTAGGGCAATATCTTCTTTTGCAACCGGGAATGTCCAAACGGAAGGCGCTGCCGCAACCACATTTGCAACTTCAAGTAACGCGGACAAATTAAGTTCTAGTGCCACACTTCGCTTTGGCAGACCTAAGTTTTCCAGAGCCTTTGGCGCAAGTTCGCCAGCGTAACCCAAGTGAACGCCATCTGCAGATAACGCTGCGCAGCGACCGGGATGCCAAGGCGCGTATTCACCAGGAGCAACATCAATTGTCACACCCAGTTCAACGCCAAGTGCCAAGGCAATTTCAATGACGTCATTCCAAGCAGCCAGCGTTGGCTTAGCTCCAAGGGCAGCAGGACGAATTGCGCCAGTTAGTAAAACTCCAAGGTGCAATGGTTGCGCTGGCAATAGTGCAACAAGTGAATCGATATCCTTTTCACTTGGACGATTGGTGACTGCAGGTCGCAGTGGATTGGTGACTCCAGTGGCACTTTGGTTTGCGGTTAACAAACTGACAGAAGATATTTCAAATAACGAAACATCGGTGAACCCGCGAGAAAGATTTCTCGAAACTGCGCCAGCAAGTCCTGGTAACAATGTGGTGCGCATTAATGGTTGTTCATCAGAAAGTGGGTTAGCTAGTTGAACTGCGTGCCGGCGCGAGTCATCAGCAGGAATTCCAAGTGCGTCAAATTCCACGACTCCAACGAATGGGTAATTGCGAACTTCGACTAATCCACGGCCAGCTAAATGCAAACCAACTCGGCGTTGTAATTTTTGCGCTGCAGTTAATCCGCGACCAGCGGGAGCAGTTGGCAAAGTGGCAGGAACTTTTTCATAGCCATCGATACGAATAATTTCTTCAACTAAATCAATCGCAGCTGCCAAATCTGGCCGCCAGGATGGAACGCGCACTTTCCAAGTAGCACTCGTTGCATCAACAACACAACCGAGCGCTGTCAAAATCTTTTCGATGTTTGCGCTCTGGTAAGTGTGGCCGGCAACTTGCCCTGGCATCGTCGGATCAAGTGAAATCACGGTTGGGTTTGGGGCTTGCTCAACACCCGAGGTGCCTTCAAAAGTTGCGCCGCCGTGTTCCAATAACAACTCAGCAAATCTGGCTGAAGCAACTGGCGGCAACATGCGATCAACACCGCGTTCGAGACGACGGGAAGCTTCCGAGGAGAGTTTGTGGCGACGACTTACCCGAGCAATATCAATTGGATTAAAGTGCGCAGCTTCTAAACAAACCCGGGTAGTCGTTGCTGAGATTTCGCTGTAAGCACCGCCCATTACTCCGGCTAAGGAAAGTACGCGCGCATCATCAGCAATTACTAAATCAGTTGGCGACAAGGTGCGCTTGATGCCATCGAGGGTTTCAAGTTCTTCACCTTTTTTTGCCCACCGCGCGCGAATAGTTCCAGTGATCTTGTCGGCATCAAAAGCGTGAAGTGGTTGACCAAGTTCGAACATTACATAGTTCGTTAAATCAACAGCCAATGAAATGGAACGCACCCCAACAGCGGCTAAGCGCGCCTTGATGAAATCTGGTGTTGGGGCATCCGGGTTGTAATTACCAAGAGTGCGAAGCACTAATAGATCGCAAGCTTCGTAGTCATCACTTGCAGCTTGAATTGCAGATCCCGCGGCTTCTGGAAGCTGCGCTAATTGCGCGCCAGGATCAACGTAGGCAACGCCTTGGGAGATTGCAACTTCGCGAGCCATGCCACGCATACTTAATGCGTAACCACGATCTGGAGTAACTGAAATGTCTAATACTTCATCGCCGAGGCCCAGGATTGGGAACGCATCATCACCGGGTTTACCTGAGTTAGCTGGCAAAACTAAAATTCCGTCATGTTCATCGCCAATGCCCAGTTCGCGAACGGAACAGATCATGCCATCAGAGATATGGCCATAAGTTTCGCGGGTTGCAATCGTGAAATCTCCTGGCAACGTTGTGCCTGGCAGCGCAACAACAACTGTGTCACCTGCAACAAAGTTACGCGCGCCACAAACAATCCCGCGAATTCCTGGAGTTTGAGAATTGCCATGGGCTGCGCCCACTTCTACTTGACACCAGCGAATTGGTTTTTTGTAATCGGTAAGTTCTTCAATTTCTTTAACTCGACCAATTACCAATGTGCCGCGAACATCGCCAACTGTGTCAACGCCCTCAACTTCGAAGCCAACTTTTAGTAATAACTCAGAAATTTGTCGGCCCGAAAGATTTTCGGGAATTTCGACAAACTCGCGCAACCAGGAAACTGGAATTTTCATTAGACGCCCAGCCCAAATGCGCGAGTGAAACGGACATCGCCTTCGACCATGTCGCGCATGTCAGTTATGCCATGACGGAACATCAGAGTGCGCTCGAGTCCCATGCCAAATGCAAAGCCACTATAAATTGTTGGATCAATTCCGGTGGCAACTAGAACTTTTGGATTGACCATGCCACAGCCACCCCATTCGATCCAGCCCTCACTGCGGCAAGTACGACAAGGTGCATCTGGGTTATCAACCGAAGTCCCCCGACATACGAAGCATTGCAAATCAACTTCAGCTGAAGGTTCAGTGAATGGAAAATAAGAAGGACGAAGTCTGGTAACAATTCCTTCACCAAACATTGCTTGGGCAAAGTGATTTAGCGTTCCCTTGAGATCAGCCATTGTGATGCCCTTATCGATGACAAGGCCTTCGACTTGGTGGAATACCGGTGAGTGCGTGGAGTCAAGTTCATCGGTGCGAAATACTCGGCCTGGGCAAATTACATAAATCGGAAGTTCGCGGGTGAGCATCGAGCGAATCTGCACTGGCGAAGTGTGAGTGCGAAGCACGATTCCAGATTCTTGGGTGCCGATGAAAAAAGTATCTTGCATAGTTCGCGCCGGATGATCTGGCGAAATGTTAAGCGCATCGAAATTGAGCCACTCGGATTCAACTTCTGGGCCTTCAGCTAATTCATAACCAAGCGCTACGAACACGTCAGTGATTTGTTCTTGAATTGTGGTTAGTGGATGTCGGCCACCCTGCGCCCGAACGCCCGTTGCAGTTGTAACGTCTACGGCTTCTTCTTTAAGCAGCGCTGCGTCGCGAAGTAATTCGAGTTCTTCCGAGCGTTTAGTTAGGGCAGCGTTCACCTCACCGCGCGAAATACCCATGCGCTTGCCAGCTTCAGCTTTTGCCGCTGGCGGCAGTGCGCCAATTTCACGATTAGCCAGAGCAAGCGGAGAACGATCTCCGGTGTGGGCTAGGCGGACTTCTTTTAATTCATCCAGGGTTCCAGCGCCAGAAATTGCGGAAATTGCGTCTTTGACGTACCCAGCCAACACTTTGGCCGACAAGGTAGTTACTTCAACTGGGTCAAATGACTTATTTGGCGCGCTCACTCGTTGATCTTATCGGCAAAAAGCCTTGGCATCGTTGAGCGCGTGACGTCAGCAGAAAAAATGCTTGAGATTTATCAGGCACCGGACATTGCTGCGTTACGCCCCTGGGGGCGCCAAGCGGATTTGATCCAAGATTTCCATAACTCGAATGGATTCAGAAAGTTTTGGCAGCCAACCTGATTCGCCAGTTATGCGGGATCCAAAATCTTGGATCATTACTTGGAATGGATCGATCGGGGCAAAGTCCTCTTGACGCTCCCCGATACGAAGCGACGATGCTTTATTCCAAGATGTGAAGGCCTCGTTGCCGATGCACTCGAGTTGTTGCAATGACCCAGTCACAACCAAGCGTTGCTGTTCTGGGCGCTCAAAGGATGCCAGCGCTCTAACTTCAATCCGATTAGATTTAGCCCCAATCAAATGAGCAGTGACTTGAGTTGTCATGTCAATTCCAGTTGGTCCGATGTTTCGATCCAACTCCAAAATATGAAGCTCGCAATCAATGCCTTGCAAAGCAACCCAAGTGTGAACTTGGTAAGGGCCGACGTCAAGCAAGCTACCGCCACCAAACTCTGGCGTAGTTCGGTAGTTGTCAACAAATTCTCCCGGGAATGTGAAAACGGAATCGATTGAACTTAACTCACCCAACTCACCAGTTTGCACAATTTCTACCAGGCGCGAAAAACGTGGATGCCAACGTGTCCAAACTGCTTCCACCAATAGTCGATCATTTGCAGTTGCGGCGGCGGCCATTAATTGCGCTTCGGCACTTGTTGTGGCAAGCGGCTTTTCACACAACACATGTTTGCCAGCGTTTAACGCTTTGATTGCCCATTCACAATGCAAATGATTCGCCAGCGAAATATAAACTGCATCAACATTTTGGTCTGCAAGCAATTCGTCGTAAGAATTGTGAACTTTAATTGGTTCAAATGCGGCAGATCGTTTTGGGTCGCGACTGGCAACAGCTTGCAAAGTTGCATTCGTAGCATTCTTAACAGCTGGGACTAGGGCTGTTTTTGCAACCCAACTCGCACCGAGAAAGCCCCAACGAATGCTCATGTGCGTATTAGCACTGGCGTAACAGGACTTCCATTCACCAATGCAGATTCTTCGGCAGCCTGCATGATTGCCACAACATCGCGAGATTGCGTTGCAGTAACTGACATCGCTGTTGCATTCGTTAAGTAGTCAACAAGTGAGGCATGAAATGAAAATGGCTCAACACTTAAATGTGGGACAACTCGGCTGACGCCAGCTGAATTATTTAAAGTGAGAATTGCGGGCAAGTCAGCAACACTCTCCCCGGCAGCTGGATCCCAGTTACCAACTATTGCGCCCTTGGTACCAAGCACAAAGAACTTTGGCTTTCGAGCAGCAGCAAGATCGGAGTTAGTAAAGATTGCTTGGACACCATCAGTGAATGTGATAGTCACCTGGGCATGGTCCGCATTTGTTACGTGATCCCATACTCGCTTTTGGTTTAGCCCACTTACGTTTTGAACCTTGGAAGGAATGACAGCCAAAATCTGATCAATAAAGTGTGAGCCCCAGTCAAAAATTGCGCCGCCAGAAACTGCCATATCAGAGTGCCAATAAGAACAGGGCTTTGAATACCCACCAACAAAGCTTTCGTAGTGAAATACCTCGCCAATTTCGCCTGCGTCAATTAGAGATTTGATTGTGACAAAGTCCGCGTCATAGCGACGGTTTTGGTAGACCACAAGCAATAACTCGGAACTGGCAGCTAGTGCCATGAGTTCATCACACTGATCAGCAGTTAATGCCATTGGCTTTTCCAGGACAACATTTATACCGCGACTAAGCGCAGCCTTGGCCCAGTCATAGTGACTATTTGGTGGAGTTGAGATGACTACTAAATCAATCAAGCCAGAATCAAGCATCGCCGTGGCATCCGGGAAAGTTTTTGCATCGGGAGCAATTTCTAGCGCTGCCGCTAGGCGTTCGGGGTTGGTGTCACAAACTGCAGTTAGCACCATGCCTGCAGTAGCAAGTACTGCCCGATTGTGTTCATCACCGATTGCGCCATACGCCAACAGACCAACTCGAATATTTTTGTCAGACAAAGTCTTGACTCCCTTTACGTATCGTTTATTAGTCGAGTCTACCTGCGCATAGTTTTTACCGCGATTTAAAGGAGTTACTAGGAATTTTGCGCAGTTGCTGATGCATAAAGACAAAGCGCACTTGCAGTTGCAAGATTCAATGATTCCGCCTCACCATAAATTGGAATGCTTACAACTTGATCAGCAAGTTCCAGAACTTCTTTTGGAATTCCCCAGGCTTCGTTACCAAATATCCACAAAGTTGGTTTTGCTAAATCAACGCCGCCATAAAGTGATACCCCACCAGTATCTGCAGCGAGCACTTGCATTCCAGCTTCACGAGCGGCGATCACAGTTTCGGCTAAGTCTTGGCCAATCGCGATAGGAAGATGGAAAAGTGAACCTACTGAGGCGCGGACAACTTTTGGGTTGAACAGATCAACTGAATCACTTGACATGATTACGCCATTTGCTCCGGCTGCATCGGCCACTCGAATAACTGCGCCGGCATTTCCTGGATCGCGCACTGCAGTTAGCGCAACTACTAGTTTTGTGTCGGCTTTAAAAATTTCGGCAGGATTTTGATCCCACATGCGAACTACTGCTGTCATTCCTTGCGGGGTTACGGTGCTACTGAATTGCTCAATCACAGTGGCAGTACACAGGGTGATCTCTGCCCCCGAACTTTCAACGGTTGCCACAATCTCTGGGTACCGCTCTAACGCTTCTTGCGTCAGAAATAATTCAGTTACTTTTCCAGCCAGGGCGCCTTCGCGACAAGCTTGTGGTCCTTCAGCTAAAAACGCACCATCTGATTCGCGAAAACCTCGCTTTAAAAGACGACGTGCGCGCGCCCCGTTCGGCGCGCGCACGTTCGTTAGAACTTCATTGTGCTGCATAGACAGATTAAGCAGAAGCCTTAGGCGCTGCATCAGCTGGCAATGCCTTTGCTGCCAACTGAACTATTTCTGCAAATGCTGCTGGGTCATTTACTGCCATTTCGGCGAGCATACGACGATCAACTTCGATCTGCGCAAGGTTTAGACCCTGGATCAAACGGTTGTAGGTCATGCCGTTGGCACGAGCTGCAGCGTTGATGCGCTGGATCCACAGACGACGGAAATCACCTTTGCGGGAACGAC
Source organism: Actinomycetes bacterium (assembly GCA_037619625.1). Lineage (GTDB taxonomy): Bacteria > Actinomycetota > Actinomycetes > S36-B12 > UBA5976 > UBA5976. The sequence continues at coordinate 3,437 of JASJMK010000048.1, read as the reverse complement.
GATCGTTGTAGGCGTAAACCATCGAGTGCGTAACTTGTTCCTTGGCCTTGCGGTACAACCGGGAACGCTGTCCACGGTAACCACTGGCTTGTTCAAGTACTTCACGACGCTTCTTTTGAGCATTAACGGCTCTCTTCACACGTGCCATGACAAATCTCCTTTTCTATACCAAACTGCTGCGGCTTAACGGCCGAGTAGCTTGTTCGCTTTCTTAGCATCGGCTGGGGACAGGACTTGGTCGACAGAGAGGCGACGCGTACGGCGGCTCGTCTTGTGTTCCAGAAGGTGGCGCTTATTTGCCTGTTCCTTCATTAACTTGCCGGTACCAGTGACGCGGAAACGCTTCTTGGCACCACTGTGGGTCTTATTCTTTGGCATGTTTTTCTCCTGCCTTGTCTTTGCTTGTCTTGGGATAGACAAGAAGTTTGATTATTACTTTTCTTCTTTCGAAGTTTTCTTTGCTGCTGCCTTTTTAATTGCAACTTTCTTCGCTGCTGGTTTTTCAGCAGCAGCTTTCTTTGCCGCTGGCGCCTTTGTTGCCTTGGCAGCAGTGTCAGCAGTCTTGGTTGCAACTTTCTTAGCTGCAACTTTCTTAACCGCTGGCTTTGGTGCTTCAACTGTTTCTTGCGAAACAACGGGAGCGCTCACAACTGGTGCTGGCGCAGCCACTACTTCAACGACTGGCGCTGGCTGGGCAACCGGAGTTGCAACAACTGGCGCTGGCGCTGCTGGAGCCGCTGGCACATATTCAGTTATAACTGGAGCTGGCTTTGCAGCTTTTCCTCCAGAGCTCTTGCGAGCTGGTGCAAGCACCATGGTCATGTTGCGACCATCTTGCAACGGCGAAGATTCGATTACGGCTGCTTCGCCGATATCAGTTGCTAAACGCTGCAAAAGTTTGTAACCCAATTCAGGACGAGACTGTTCGCGACCACGGAACATAATTGTGATCTTGACTTTGTCACCCTGGGAAAGGAACCGTTCGATGTGACCTTTCTTGGTCACATAGTCATGTAAGTCAATCTTTGGACGTAACTTCATTTCCTTGATGACGGTGTTGACTTGGTTCTTTCGTGCTTCACGAGCTTTAACGGCTGCTTCGTATTTGAACTTGCCGTAGTCCATAATTTTGCAAACTGGAGGTTTAGCTTCAGGTGCAACTTCTACGAGATCAAGATCAGCTTCCATAGCCATTCGCAATGCATCCTCGATACCGACTATGCCGACCTGCTCTCCAGCAGCTCCGACAAGACGTACTTCGGGCACACGAATCCGCTCATTGATGCGGGGTTCGATACTAATAAGTCCTCCTGTTGTTGACGGGCTACAAACAAACAGGGTTCACCTGGACATGCACAGTTGTGCACACATCGCTAAGTGCGATGTTTCCAGACCAACTCGACACCCATTGGGCGATGCGAGTGGGAACAATGTCCGCTTGTGTGACCAAACGACTCAAGAGCCATCCGGTCGGTCAGGTATGAGTTTAACGCCATGTCGCCCAAGACTCATAATCGCGCAAATCGTTGGATATTTGCCGCTGCTACTCGTTTGAGATTGCCACTTCTAGTGGCCGATCCAGCAAAGCGTTTAAGTCGCTGGCCGCAATCACTTCTGTGATTGCCGTTCCCATAGTGGCAATTGGCTCGCTAATAGCTAGATGGATTGTGACTTCTTCGTCAGTGTCATCCCAATGAGCAGCTTTAATGCCAGGTAATTGCGCAAGTGTTGCCACTACTTCATCAAGCGTGTCATCCAGGAGTTCTTCGCGATTTGGGCCAATTGCCAGCAGCGCTAGCAATGTCCCGTCGATTGCAGTTGGCACTGGTCCGCCAACGTCAATGATTAAGGCATCAAGTCCTTGCTCGATGGTGCTTTGCGCAACCGTGTAGGCGATGCGGGGAATTGGGCGGGAAGATTCGTCCCAAGCCGCAAGGCTGTCAGTGCCAGAGAAAGCAAGAAGTGCGCGCCTGCCATCAACGCTATGAAATTCAACTGATGCCATATGGCTATCTTTTTCAGATGTGACGCCATCGACTACTTCTACCGAATCAAGTTCGGCAACGACCGGAACTAGCAACCGCGCAGTAAGTAGCGCGTCGAGTAAATTTCGCGCAGACTCGGCTGTCGCACTTTGAGCGTAATTACGAAGTACTGAGCGAATGTAAGGATCTGGCGCACCATCGTCGCCAGCAAAATCTGATTCTGGCAATTCTGCGCCCGTAAAGTTTGTTGCCATCAGAAGTTAGATTCGGCAAGCGTGAATATCAGTGACAATAACGCCTCGGGCGCCTAAGTCATAAAGCTCATCCATCACACCATGCACTTGTTTACGTGGAACCATCGCGCGCACGGCAGACCATGCTGAATCATGTAGTGAAGAAACTGTTGGTGATTCGATGCCTGGCGTAATTACGCAGGCTTTTTCAATCAAAGCATTTGGAATGTCGTAATCCACTAAAACATACGCGCGAGCCACGATGACACCCTCGAGGCGACGCACGAAAACATCAACTGCGTTTTGATCCTGGATGTCGCTGCGTGAAATCAATACTGCTTGGCTCTTGAAAATTGGATCGCCAATGACTTCAAGACCCGCTTGCTTAAGTGTTGTGCCAGTTGCCACCACGTCTGCAACTGCGTCGGCCACACCGAGGCGGACTGCATTTTCAACAGCGCCATCAAGAGAAACGACCTCGGCACTAACGCCTTGCGTAGTTAGCCAGTCATTCAAAATTGTTGGATAGGAAGTGGCAATGCGCTTGCCGGCTAAGTCTGAAACGGACTTGGCATTTTCTTTCGGAGCTGCCAGGCGAAATGTGGAAGGCGCAAATCCAAGTTCCAAAATAGTGGACGCCGTGGATTTGGAATCTGCAAGCAGATCTTGCCCGGTGATACCAACATCTAGTGTGCCGCGGCCTACGTATGTTGCAATGTCGCGGGGGCGAAGAAAAAAGAATTCAACATCATTTTCTGGATCTTGCACGACGAGTTCGCGGCTACTTGCAGCAGCAGCGTAACCCGCCTCGCGAAGCATGTCGCGAGCTGGATCAGATAACTGACCTTTATTTGGAACGGCAACGCGCAACATGATTACAACTTTCGGTAAACGTCTTCAAGTGAAACATCACTTGCGATCATTAGGGCTTGAGTCCAATAAAGTAATTGTGAAATTTCTTCAGCAGCGCGCTCTTTACTTTCGTGCTCTGCGGCCATCCACGCTTCTGCGGCTTCTTCCACAACTTTTTTTCCAACGCTATGGACGCCTTGGGAAATGGCGCTAACCGTTCCAGAGGTGGTATCCCCTGCCTGCACCTTGGTGGAAAGCTCTGAAAAGAGTTCTTCGAATGACTTCACGTCCCCAAGTTTAGTCGCCGTGAATAGCGCGCAAAACCGTCCAAGTATTCATCGCCGCACTCGCTGCCTCAGCGCCTTTA
>JASJMK010000047.1:0-6152 GCA_037619625.1 Actinomycetes bacterium | reverse complement strand
TACCTCAGGCTTAGTGCGATGCCATTGCTCTTCGGTGACTTTACGAATCGCATCTTCAACAGCTTTAAGTCGGCGCTCAATCTTTTCTTTATCGCCACGGGGGACATGTCCAGCTTTTTCCCAAGTATCTTGAATGTCGCGAAGTGCAGATTTAGCAACTTCAACACTCGTGATTGGAAGAAGTGCTTCGGCTCGCTTAAGTAACTCGAGTTTGATTTCGAGATTCTTGGTGAATTCTTCATCCCGAACAGAATTAGCAGCATTGCGATTAGTGAAGAATTTGTCCTGTACAGCTTTAAATTCTGCCCAGAGTTTTTCTTCCTCGCCTTTTGCGGCGCGAGCTAAAGTTTTCCATTCATCCATCATTTTTTTGTAGGCTGCGGTAGTCGCTGCCCAATCTGATGATTCCGCTAATTCACTTGCCTTTTTAATCAGAGATTTCTTTGCAGTAACAGCTTGGGTGCGGCTAGCATCCAGGGTTGAAAAATATGCACGACGTGCTTTATCGAAACCGGAGCGGGCGTGGCTAAAGCGCTTCCAAAGTTCCTGTTCTTTGGCACGGTCTGTTGTTGGTAGGTTCTTCCATTCGGCAAGTAACTCTTTGTACTTCTCGCCAGTAACTTTCCAGGCATTTGATTTTTCAAGGGATTCCGAAAGCGCAACGAGTTCTTCGCGTCGAGCAAGCGCAGCAGCCTTGATCTGCGCCTTCTTTGCAGCAGCAGCTGCCTTTTTCTCGGCAAAGCCAGCTAGCAACGTTTCCTTGCCAGCTTTAATCTTTTCTAGATCACCAAGCAGATTCGGTTCCCCAAGAGATTTATCGATGCGCTCAATAAGTGCCGTAACCGTATCGAGATTGCCTTTTCCGTCTTTAAGTCGGGTTGCTGCAAGTTCGATTTCGGCTAACAAATCTTCGTATCGCTTGGTGAAAAATGCCAGGCCCTCACTTGGATCACCCGCGGCGTACTGTCCAACCTTGATCGGATTTGGTGTGGCATTCAAAAAGACGTTTCCGGTCTCGTCAACGTATCCAAAATCGTTACTGGTTGTCATAGTTAAGTCCTCTTTATCGGGTCCCCTGGGGGCTCTTGTGTGCTTTTCCAATTATGGCGTAGTTGAAGCTCTACTAATTACGACGGCTTGAGCCGGTTGGCCATCTGATGAACCGTTGGAAATTCCAGCAGTTGCAATGTTTTCCAAGACATCTAGCCCCGAAGTGATGCTTCCCCAGATTGTGTAATTAGGTGGTAGCGGCGAATCTTGGTAAACCAAGAAGAACTGGCTGCCGTTTGTGTCCGGACCACTATTAGCCATGGCGACTGTGCCGCGAGGGTAAATGTACTCACCCTCGGGCCCTGGTAACGGGAGATTTTCATCAGCAAACTTAAATCCAGGACCACCTGTTCGGTCGCCAGCTGGATCTCCGCACTGCAGCACAAAAATACCCTGAGTTGTTAGGCGACTGCATGCGGTGTTGTTAAAAAATCCCTCGTTAGCAAGCCAAGCCATAGTTCCAACCGTGGTGGGAGCGTTTGGATCCGTGGCAAATTCGATTACGCCGCAATTAGTTTCAACCGTGAATGAACTGGCAGTCGGCAAATCAGTGGTCGCAGCGCCATAAATAATGTTGTTGGCGCGCACTGGGTTGGGAAGTTCGCAGCCAGGTATCGGCTCAGCTGTCGAAATCGGTTCAGCAGCGGAGATGCTAGGAGTTTCGCTTGGTTGGGCAATATCCTGATCGGTTTGCGCGCTCTGGTAGTTGAGCCAGAGTGGAATCAGCAATACTGCAAAACCAATTCCTGCGACTGTGAGAAATCTGTTTCTGGTTCGACGATGCGCGCGCCGATTTTGTTGGCGCAGGTATTTTGCGTGGGCTAATTTTCGAGCACGATTTGAAGGCACAAGTCATAATTCTACGGTGCCAAGGAAATGCCACAAATCACGGTATCCTAGGGGAATTCCTAGGACAGGTGCGTGAAAATGTTAATTGAAAGCTTTGGCGCTGGCCCTTGGCAGACTAACTGTTATGTCTTGGCTACCGGAAACAATTCTGAATGCATCATTATTGACCCCGGCCTAGGATCGGCACCACAGATTCGCGAGATCATCGAAGACAAGAATCTCAAGCCGATTGCCACGATGTTGACGCACGGTCACATTGATCACATGTGGTCAATTTTTCCAGTTGCAACTGGCTATGGAATTCCCGCTTTTATCCATGGTGACGATCGATTCTTGTTGAATGACCCAGGAGCAGGCGTATCGCTAGAAACAAAAAACGCTTTAATGGACATGATGTCTGCCGAAGATGTTTTCGCTGAGCCATCCGACACTCGGGAACTCACCGACAAAATGACGCTAGAGCTAGCCGGTTTATCCTTCACTGTGCTTCATGCACCTGGCCACACTCAGGGATCCATCTTGTTCGAGTTTGCTGGAGAACGAAAACAGATTTTCACCGGAGACGTGCTCTTTGCTGGAGCAATTGGGCGCACTGACTTACCAGGTAGTTCACCTGATGACATGGATGCATCGCTGCGTGATGTGGTTTTGCATCTGCCAGATTCTGCATTGGTTTACCCAGGGCATGGACCATCGAGTGACATGGCCACTGAGAAGGCAAGTAACGAGTATTTATTACGAGTGGCTGGTGGCTTAAGCGCAATATGAGCGAGCTATTCAAGGCACCTAAGGGCACTTACGACGTGGTGCCACCATTTTCTGCGCTTTGGTTAGCTGTTAAGGATGCACTTTCCACACCGCCTAGAAATTCCGGTTATGGATATATCGAGACTCCAATTTTCGAAGACACTGCATTATTTGTGCGTGGTGTAGGGGAGTCGACCGATGTCGTTTCTAAAGAGATGTACACCTTCGAAGATAAAAGTGGGCGCAGTCTGACGCTTAAGCCAGAAGGAACAGCCGGCGTACTCCGTGCGATGTTGGAAAATCGAATGGATCGCGGCGCACTTCCTGCGAAAGTTTGGTACACCGGTCCGCACTTTAGATATGAACAACCGCAGTCTGGGCGTTACCGCCAGCACACTCAAGTCGGCGTGGAAACTATCGGATCCTCGGATCCAGCTCTTGATGCCGAAGTAATTTGGATGGCACATCACGCCCAGCGCAACATACTTGGGCTAAAGAACGTGCGTATTCTTGTGAACTCACTGGGATGTCATGAATGCCGGCCTAAGTATCGGGAGATCTTGGTGAAATTTTTATCCTCCTGTGATCTTGATGACGCGACGCGAGCAAAAGTTGTTATTAATCCATTGCGGGTACTAGATGACAAGCGCGAGAACGTGCAAAATCAATTGGTTGATGCGCCACTTATGCCCGATCATTTATGCGAAGCGTGTAGCGAACACCACGGCCAAGTTCTAAGTTATTTGGATGATTTGGGAGTGGGCTACGAGCAGGCGCCCAGGCTGGTGCGTGGTTTGGATTATTACGTTCGCACCACATTCGAATGCGTGCATGATGGCTTAGGCGCGCAATCTGCAATTGGTGGCGGTGGCAGATACGACGGCTTGATTGAAACTTTAGGTGGTCCCGCCATTGGTGGTGTGGGATTTGGACTTGGCGTGGATAGAACTTGCCTTGCGGTGCAAGCTGAAGGCATTACTCTCGTGAGCGAAGCGGCTGCGCAAGTTTTCATAGTTCCAGTTGACCATGTGTCCATGCGCGCGGTTGCTAAATTGGCTAGCACCCTGCGCGCTGCCGAGATTAATACTGACATTGCTTACGATGGTCGATCAATGAAAGCTGCGATGAAGTCTGCAGATCGTAGCGGCGCGAAGTTTGCAATTATTTTGGGTGAAGATGAGTTGGCCGGTGGAACTGTAATGGTCAAAGACCTTGTTGCCGGATCTCAGGAAAGTGTCCCCGTAGACTCTCTGATAGACAACTTAAAGGCACACCTAAAAACCTAATTTAATTAAGGATTATGAATGCTCAGAAATACTAATGCCGGCGCGCTCCGTTTAAGCGATGTTGGTTCGCAAGTCAAACTTGCTGGCTGGGTGGGTAAAAGGCGTGATCACGGCGGAATCGCTTTCCTCGATCTGCGAGATTCAACTGGCACGGTTCAAGTTGTGGTCCGCGATGAAGCTGTAGCTGGCGAACTTCGTTCCGAGTTTTGTTTGCAAATTTTAGGTACAGTGCAAGCTCGTCCAGAAGGAAATGACAATTCAGTTATCGCAACTGGCGACATAGAAGTCATTGCTGATTCAGTTGTGGTTTTAAGTAAGAGTGCACCGCTGCCATTTCCAATTGATGACGCGGTCACAGTTGGCGAAGAAACAAGACTTAAATATCGTTACTTAGATTTGCGACGACCAGCTGCGGGCAACATTCTGCGGATGCGCAGCGATGTTAACCGCATGGCGCGCGAAGTTCTGCATGAACGCAATTTCGTTGAGATTGAAACTCCGACACTGACTCGGAGCACGCCTGAAGGTGCGCGCGATTTTCTAGTGCCAGTTCGACTGCAGCCAGGTCATTGGTATGCCTTACCGCAAAGCCCACAACTTTTTAAGCAACTGCTAATGGTTGGTGGAATGGAGCGTTACTACCAGATTGCCCGTTGCTACCGGGATGAGGATTTCCGAAAAGATCGTCAACCAGAATTCACTCAACTAGATATCGAAATGAGCTTCGTTGAGCAAGAGGACATTCTTGAAGTTGGTGAGGCGATAGTACGCAAGTTATGGCACGGTACTTTGGGCCACGAAATCGGTGACATTCCTCGGATGACTTTCTTCGAAGCCATGGATAGGTATGGTTCTGATAAACCGGATTTGCGCTTCGATATAGAGCTAACGGATTGCACCGAATATTTCAAAGCAACGCAATTCCGAGTATTCCAAAATGAATACGTTGGCGCAGTTGTAATGCCTGGTGGCGCAGATCAACCACGCCGTACGTTTGACGCTTGGCAAGAGTGGGCAAAGCAGCGTGGCGCTAAAGGTTTGGCGTATGTAACTTTTGATACTGATGGCACACTTGGCGGCCCAGTTGCAAAAAATCTCTCCGATTCAGAACGCGAGGGCCTAGCCGGGCATCTTGGTGCCAAGCCAGGGGACTGTGCATTCTTTGGCGCGGGAGGAAAATCCAGCACGCAACAACTTCTCGGCGCAGTTCGCCAAGAAGTGGGTGAACGTTGTGGGTTAATTGATGCCAACCAGTGGTCATTCCTATGGATTGTAGATGCGCCAATGTTCGAAAAAACTGATGACGGTGGTTGGACAGCAGTGCACCACCCTTTCACTTCACCAAATGCCGAGTGGGTTGACCGATTCGAAGAGGCGCCTGATCAAGCACTGGCCTGGGCTTATGACATCGTTTGCAACGGAAATGAAATTGGCGGTGGCTCGATTCGAATCCACCGAAGCGACGTGCAGGAACGGGTTTTCTCCTTGCTTGGTTTGAGCGATGAAGAAGCCCGAGACAAGTTTGGATTCCTGCTAGATGCTTTCGCTTTTGGCCCGCCGCCACATGGCGGAATTGCGTTCGGTTGGGATCGAATTTGTATGCTGCTTTCCGGAGCAACAAGTTTGCGAGATGTCATAGCTTTCCCTAAGACGGGAGCAGGATTTGATCCACTAACTAGTGCGCCGACTTCAATTACTGCACAACAACGACTTGAGGCAGGTATCGACGCCGATCCAAATGCCGAAGTCGCGAGTAATGACTGATTCGTTATTTGATCAAAGTGGTGCCAGCGCGCCGCTAGCGGTTCGAATGCGACCAAGGTCTATCGAGGAGTTTGTCGGCCAACGACGAGCCATCTCTACTGGCAGCCCACTGCATAAATTACTTGCCCCCGTAGATGCCGATGCTAAAACCGCGGTGATTCTCTGGGGGCCACCTGGTAGCGGAAAAACGACGCTGGCTCAGTTGATTGCTCGTGCTGGTTCGGCAAAGTTCATGGAATTATCTGCGATCAATGCTGGTGTGAAAGATGTCCGCGATGTCATTTCCAGCGCACAGGAGAACAAATCAATTTACGGCGTATCAACTGTGCTATTCGTTGATGAGGTTCACCGCTTTAATAAGACTCAGCAAGACGCACTTTTGCCCGGAGTGGAAAACGGTTGGGTGACGCTAGTAGCGGCCACAACTGAGAACCCCTCGTTTTCAGTGATTGCGCC
>JASJMK010000046.1:0-68183 GCA_037619625.1 Actinomycetes bacterium | reverse complement strand
GCTGCCGAAATCGAATTCGTTGACTGCGTTTGGTTCCACGCTCCATCAACTAATTCAACGGAACTTGCTTCCACGCCACAGCAAGCTAAGCCTGCCTGCAGAATCGAAATAGTTGAAGTTGCCACAACACGACTCTAAAGGCATTTTGGTTGATTCATGGAACTGGGCATATACCTGTCAATTTAACTATGGTTAAGATATAGAAAGTACACCCGCTGGGTTCTGGCGTATGACCAAATTACAACGAAGGAATCGGATTATTAATGGATTTTGAACTAAGCGCGCAGCAAAAAGATTTTCAAAGTGTCTTGCGAGATTTTGTTAATAAAGAGATAAATCCAGTTGCCATGGAAATGGAAAAATCCGGTGAATACCCAACCAAGATAGTCCAAGGACTTAAAGACCTAGGACTATTTGGAATGACAATTCCCGAAGAGTACGGTGGCTTGGACCTTGATCCAGTTTCGTTTGCAATTGTCTTCGAAGAATTAGCGCGTGGCTGGGTAGGTATTGCTGGTGTCTTGGGCAGTCACTCCTTGGCTTGCCACTTAATTGCTAAGCATGGGACGCCAGAACAAAAGCAAAAATATCTCCCGGACTTAGCGACCGGCAAGCGTAGAACTGGAATTGGGCTAACTGAACCAGACGCTGGTACTGATCTACAAGGAATAAAAACTACTGCTGTTCTTGATGGTGACCACTACGTAATTAATGGCGCAAAGACTTGGATTACAAATGCTCGGCACGCTGATCCATTGCCAGTGCTTGTAAAGACTGACCCTAAAGCTGATCCCCGCCACAAGGGTATGAGCGTGATTTTAGTTGAAGCGGGCACGCCAGGATTTACTATCAGCAAGGACATCGGAAAACTTGGATACAAAGGACCAGAGTCCTGTGAAATTTCACTTGTAAATGTCCGAGTGCCAGTTTCGCAACTTGTTGGTGGCGTTGAAGGTAAAGGTATGAAGCAAGTGTTAGGCGCACTGGAATCGGGTCGAGTAAACATTGCAGCAAGATCTGTTGGTATTGCGCAAGCAGCTTTTGATGCATCACTTAAATACAGTCGAGAGCGCGAAGCATTTGGTCAACCAATATCGGATTTTCAGGCGATTCAATTAAAGCTGGGAGAAATGGCAACGGAATTGCAAGCCGCGAGGTTGCTTACTTACTGGGCTGCTAGCGTGCAAGGTTCTGGTGCACGTTCAGATATGCAAAGTGGAATGGCAAAGTACTTTGCCTCCGAAGTTGCGATCAAGGCATCACTAGAAGCAATGCGAATTCATGGTGGCTACGGTTACTCAACAGAATATGTAGTAGAACGTCTGTACCGTGACGCTCCGTTAATGGCAATTGGCGAGGGTACCAATGACATTATGAAAATGGTTATTTCTAAATCATTAATTGCTGGCAAGGAAGTTATTAATTAATTATTCTTGGCAACTTACTTATTTCAGATACGAATACGTTTCCAGGTTCAACTCGTTTTCACCTTCAACGAAAACGTGATTGCCTCATCGGGTCGATCTAGCTAACTGACGTTTAGTCGAGTACCGAAGTGCATCAAAAGTAAGCAGTACAAGTGCCACCCAAGTTAGAACAAAACCTGCAAATCGTTGAGTAGGCATGGCTTCTTGTGTCAGCCAAATTCCAATAAAGAATTGAATGGTTGGTCCGATGTACTGCAACATTCCTAAAGTAGTAAATTGCAGTCTGACTACGGCAACACCGAAAGCCAGAAGTGGCAAAGCTGTGACAATACCCGAACTTGCCATTAGCAGTGTGTGATCAAGGCCATAACCGAAAAAGGTATTGCCACCGTTGAACTGCAGCCAAATTAAGTAGCCAATAGCTATGGGAGTCAAGAGCATAGTTTCGATCATCAAGCTCTCAAGGGCTTCGGCATTAGCTAGTTTTTTGGCATAACCATACATTGCAAAACTAATAGCTAGCGAGAGTGCCACCCACGGCACAACGCCAAGTGCAAGTGTAATAACAAGCACAGCCAACGTGGCGATCGCGATTGCCGTCCATTGCAGTGAACGCAATTTCTCCTTGAAGAAAAATACACCAAGACCCACATTTAATAACGGCGTTATGTAGTAACCAAGAGAGGAATCTAAGACGTGGCCATTCATGCTTGCCCAGATGAATAAACCCCAATTAAATGAAATAAGGATCGAAGCAAATGATAGAAGAGTTAGTTGTCGGCGATTTTTTAACACGACTTGCAGTGTGGCGATTCGTTTTTGATAAATAAGAATTGCAGCTACTACGAGTAAGCTCCACAAAACTCTGTGAGCCAAAATCTCAAGCGGTTTTGCTGGAGCCAATAGTGGCCAATAAAGAATTACTGCGCCCCAAATTACATAAGCAAAGTAACCATTGAGAAGCCCAATTGAATGTTCAGAGCGTTTTTCCTTTTGAAATGCAGTGCTCATGATTACCCAACACTATTGCTCACAGCGGCAGTTGACGAATTTTACCTAGACCTTTCGGTAAGCGACGCTGTCTACAAGTGAGCTCAGCGCTATTTTGGCATCACAATCTGGAAGGGCAATTAGTCGATCCCGGGCACGATCAGCCCACTGCTCTAAAACGTCGCGAGCTTGATCCATCGCTGGATGCAACCTTAGGGCGGCTAGTGCTTCGGCATGCTCAGCGTCATTGGGTAATGGGCGAGACAATAATTCCCGCAAACGCGCGGGAAGCGTCGTGTCTGCTAAGGCAAATAGCACTGGCAAAGTGCGGATGCCTTCGCGCAAATCGGTTCCTGGGGTCTTACCGGACACCTCAGATTCAATATCAAGCAAGTCATCACTTAACTGAAAAGCAATTCCGATGCTTTCCCCAAAATCTGCAATCTGATCTGTGAGTTCAGGTGAGACACCGCCCATCATCGCGCCATAACGACCAGCGGCAGCAATTAAGGATCCAGTCTTATCTGCCAGTACCTCAAGATGATGAACTACGGGATCCTCATCACCTTTTGGACCAACACTCTCGCGTAATTGACCAATAACTAAACGTTCAAAAGTTTCAGCTTGGACTCGAACAGCTTCCGGACCAAGATCGGCGAGCAATTTTGAAGCACGCGCGAAAAGAAAATCACCGCTAAGAATCGCAACCGTATTTCCCCAACGGCTATTAGCAGATTCTGCACCGCGACGAATGGTCGCTTCATCCATTACGTCATCGTGATACAAAGTTGCCAAGTGTGTTAATTCCACAACAACAGCAGACGGGACTATTTTTTCCGTTGTTGGATCACCAAAATGCGAAGCAAGTAATACCAGTAGTGGACGAAATCTCTTGCCGCCTGCTTCAACTAAATGTCGTCCTGTGATATCTGCCAATTCATAATCGCTGGCAATCTCAGCGCGAAGCCGATCTTCTACTGCGGACAACCCAGTAAGCAACTGCTCTTCAAGATCAGCTAGTTCTGCGGGGAATAAAAGGGGCACTCCCTAATCTTTCCACTTTGCGAGGCAAGTTGCGACTCGAGATTTAACGAATGAATAGTCCAACGTTAATTACTAATTCCAGTACTGGTTGGGGCGCAATTCCCAGTAACAGAGTGAAGGCAGCACTTATTCCAATGGCAACTGTTGTTAAGCCGCTTGGAATTACTACTGCAGGACCATCTATCGGTGGCTCAGTAAAGAACATCAAAACTATAACTCGGGCATAAAAGAATGCGGCAACAGCGCTTGCCAGTACGGCAATGATGACAAGTGGCGTTGCGCCACCCTCCACAGCTGCGGTGAAGATTGCGAACTTGCCGGTGAAACCACTTGTTAATGGGATGCCAGCTAGCGCCAATAGGAACAAGGCAAAAATACTCGCAATCCAAGGGGACTTCTTACCAAGCCCGGCCCATTGCGACAAATGTGTTGCTTCCCCTGATGCGTCGCGTACTAAGCCAACAATCGCAAAGGTTCCGAGTGAAGTGAATGCATAAGCAAGTAAGTAAAACAGTGAACTTGAAAGTCCTGCTGCGCTTGAGGCCACAACGCCAAGTAGGAGAAATCCAGTATGGGCTACGGAAGAGAATGCCAACATCCGCTTCATGTCAGTTTGCGTAACTGCAAGTAGTGAGCCAATGATCATGGTCAGGCCCGCAATTACCCACATCATTGGTCGCCAATCCCAACGCATGCCACCGAATGCGACGTAAAAAACGCGAAGTAGGGCTCCGAACGCAGCAACTTTTGTGGCCGCGCTCATGAAGGCAACTAATGGAGTTGGCGATCCTTGATAAACATCTGGGACCCACTGGTGAAATGGCACCGCACCAACTTTAAATAACAAGCCAACAGCAATCATTGCGATACCAGAAATGATTAAGCCATCTTGGGATGAGTTTTCCATTGCAACAGATACGACGCTGAAATTAACAGATGAGGTCGCTGCATAGATAAGTGCCGCGCCAAATAGAAAGAATGCACTAGAGAAAGAGCCCAAAATAAAATACTTTAACGCTGCTTCTTGGCTCAACAGGCGCCGGCGGCGAGCCATACTGGCCAACAAGTAAAGCGGCAGTGAGAAAACTTCTAGAGCTACGAACATAATCAAGAAGTCATTTGCCACTGGGAATAGCAACATGCCACCAACGCAAAATAAATACAGCGGCCAAATTTCGGTCTGCATCCATCCGTTTGAAGTGAACTGACGCTCGTCTTCACTTCCTGGAAGGGTTGAAGCGCGCGCTGTAAATGCGTCACCCTGGGGGTCAATCTGTCGCTCTGCAAGTAGAAGTGCGGCCGAAAAGGAGATTAATAAAATAATTCCCTGAATCACCATGCCAGGACCATCAATTGCAATTGCGCCGGCTGCTGCGATTTCGCGTAAGCCCTTAACTTGGCCACCACTAAATGCCGGATCTGCAGTTAAGGCAACCGTTGAATTGAAGACGAGATAGGCAAAGGCCAAAACGATTGAACTAAGCACCAAAACCAGTTGTACTGGCCTGCGGAAAGTTCTTGGTACTAGCGCTTCAATGAGTACCGAAAGTACGCCAGAAGTTAGCAAAATAATAATTGGAGCTAAAGCTTGATAAGAAATATCTACCTTCATGAGCCACTCCCCTCAATTACAACTGCAGCTTGTGGGTCAGCGAAACCAACATATTCTTGAACTTGCTGCACTGCTGGATTTATGGCATTGAGCGCGACCTGAGGGAAGAATCCCAAGCCAATCAAAAGCACTAAAAGTGGCACGACTGCTGTTAACTCACGTCGGGTGATTTCCGTTACGGTTTCAGTGATTTCTTGTGGTGGGACACCAGTCATCATCCGTTGATACATCCACAGGATATATACCGCAGCAAGCACAATTCCAAGAGTTGCAAATATCGCAGCCGGTTGATTAACCGCAAAAGCTCCAGCTAAAACTAGAAATTCTGAAACGAAACTAGACATGCCCGGCAGAGCTAACGAAGACAGACCCGAGAGCAAGAAAACTCCTGTCATTACCGGGGCAACTTTTTGGACGCCACCAAAATCTGCAATTCGCTTTGAACCACGGCGCGAAACTAAGTAACCCATAACTAAGAAAAGTGCTCCTGTGGAGAATCCATGATTAACCATGTAGAACGAAGCTCCAGTTAAACCTTGTGAAGTAAATACAAAAATGCCCAAAACTATGAAACCGAAGTGTGAAATAGAAGTGAAAGCGATCAATCGCATTACGTCAGTTTGGCCAATAGCAACCAGCGCGCCATAGAAAATACTTATAACGGCAAGCACAATAATAACTGGGGCGTAGAACTTACTGGCTTCTGGGAAAATTGGCAGCAAGAAATGAAGCATTCCAAAAGTTCCGACTTTATCTAGAACGCCCACTAACAAAGTTGAGGTGCCCGGAGTTGCCTCAGCCGCAGCATCTGGCAACCAAGTGTGAAACGGAACCATCGGAGCCTTAACTGCAAAGGCGAAAAAGAAACCAAGGAACAACATTTTTTGGGTACCTGGATCAATGTTTAAGGAAGTTAGCGTTACTACATCAAAAGTTCCCGCACCCAGTTCGCGAGCCGAAACTACATATAGCCCGATCATTGCCGCAAGCATGAATAAGCCACCGACTAATGAATACAGTAAAAACTTCATAGCGGCATAAGCTCGTTGCGGTCCACCAAATCTTCCAATTAAGAAATAAATAGGAAATAGCATGGCTTCGAAAAATACGTAGAACAAGAACAAATCATTTGCAGCAAAAGCGCCAATGATGCAGGACTCAAGGATCAAAATAAGCGAAAAATATCCTTTGGCAGTTCCTCGAGATGCATTTTCGGCATCCCACCAACCCGCAATCATGGCTACTGGTACCAAAATCGCAGACATCACAATTAGTAACGCCGAAATGCCATTTACCCCAAGTGTCCAAGAGATCCCAAACGCTGCAATCCACTCATAGGACTCTACGTATTGCAGAAGTCCAGTTGAATTATCAAGACCAGCTACCACAAATAATGAAACCACCAAGGTGACAAGTGCAAATGCAAGAGCAACTTGCTTTGCCAATGTTGCTTTCGCAACAGGCAGTAAGAAAACTACGATCGATCCCACAAGTGGAATGAGCAGCATGATTGTTAACAGCATAATTAAAGCCTCACTAAGAGAAGAACTAGCGCAATCAAGGTGGCTCCACCAAACATAGTTAATGCATAAGAACGGACGTAACCGTTTTGCAATCGGCGACTACGCGCCGACAAACCGCCAACGGCTGCTGCGATACCGCCAACAAATCCATCTATCGCTTTGGCATCAAACCAAGTTAAAGATCGAGTTAAGTATTGTCCTGGACGCATAAACAAACTTTCATTGATTGCATCGCCGTAGGCATCTGCGCGCGCAGCTCTAGTTAACAAACTTACATTTGCCGGAGCAACCACTGGGATTGGCCGGCGACCATAGCGGAGCCAAGCGTAGCCAGCACCACCAAGAACTACAGCAAGTGTTATTGGAATTAGCACCGCATTTGAAACTGAGTTTTGTGGATAAGCAAATCCAGTAACTGGCTCCAACCAATGTTCGATGTCACCTATGAATAGCATTGCCATGCCACCAAATGCTGAACCTAGTGCGAGCACAATCATAGGAATTGTCATCACAGCTGGTGATTCATGTGGCTTAACATCTTGCTCCCACCGCGCTTCCCCAAAGAATGTCATGGCCATCATTCGAGTCATGTAAAAAGCAGTGACGCCCGCGCCAAGCAGAGTTGCAAGTCCAATGAACAAGTTTTGTCCAAACGCTGCATGAATAATTTCGTCCTTAGACCAGAATCCGGCGAATGGTGGAATACCAATGATTGCTAAAAATCCCAAGCCAAAAGAGGCATAAGTTACCTTCATCATGGTTCGAAGTGCGCCATAGTGCCGCATGTTTACATCATCATGCATGCCGTGCATCACCGAGCCGGCACCCAAGAATAGTCCGGCCTTAAACATGCCGTGAGTTAGTAAATGGAAGATTGCAAACACATAACCGACAGGTCCAAGGCCTGCCGCCAAAATCATGTAACCAATTTGACTCATAGTGGAACCAGCCAGTCCCTTTTTGATGTCATCTTTTGCGGTACCAATAAACGCACCAAGCAAGAGCGTGATTGCACCGACAACTACTACGGCAGTTCTAGCTGTTTCTGAAAGATCAAAAATTGCATGCGCGCGAACGATTAAATACACGCCAGCAGTGACCATAGTTGCAGCGTGAATCAATGCTGAAACAGGTGTCGGTCCTTCCATTGCATCAAGTAACCAGGATTGCAACGGGAACTGCGCACTCTTACCGCAGGCTGCAAGCAACAGTGCTAGACCGATCCAGGTCACCGTTGATGGCGAAGCGGCGCTTGCTCCTGCTGCTACCCCTTCAAAACTTAATGTTCCAAAAGTGACAAACATCAACAGAATCGCAAGGGCCAGACCCACGTCTCCAACTCGGTTAACAATGAATGCTTTCTTTCCTGCAGCTGCAGCTGATGGTTTCTGTTGATAGAAACTAATAAGGAGATAAGAGGCTAAGCCCACACTCTCCCAGCCGAGGTAAAGCAAGAAATAATTGTCCGCCAAAACCAATAGCAACATTGCTGCGATGAAAAGATTTAGATACCCAAAGAATTGGCGGCGATTTGGTTCGTGCGCCATGTAGCCAATTGAGTAGATGTGGATCAAAGTTCCAACGCCGGTAATCAACAGAA
The DNA here is from genome assembly GCA_037619625.1 of Actinomycetes bacterium. Lineage (GTDB taxonomy): Bacteria > Actinomycetota > Actinomycetes > S36-B12 > UBA5976 > UBA5976. Next base: position 59,987 of record JASJMK010000046.1, on the reverse strand, counting down.
CAAAAACTATGGCTAGTTGATCTAAGTGAAAGCCAAACGGAATTTGAAATGCGCCAACAGCTATCCAATCAAATAAGTGTTGGCTGATTTCGCGCTCTTCTTCTGGCTTACCAATCATCTGAACAGAAAGTATCGCTGCAATGAAAAACGACAAAGCAGACATGGCAACAGCAAGTAAATGTCCCCAAGCATTTGTGCGACGACCACCAAGCAGAAGTGCTACGGCGCCAAATAAGGGCAGTCCAATAAGTGCGGCAATCATTTCAAGTTCCTCTAGTACTTCATCAGACTTGCTTCATCGATCGAGGCTGATCGACGAGTACGGAAAATTGTCACAATAATTGCAAGGCCAACAACTACCTCAGCTGCCGCAACCACCATTACAAAGAAGGCAGCAACTAGTCCATCAAGGGTGCCGGTGTTGCGGGCGGCCGCCACGAATGCCAAATTGGCTGCATTTAACATCAATTCGACACTCAAAAATACGATGATCGCATTGCGCCTTACTAATACGCCATAGGCGCCTATCGTGAACAAGATTGCAGCAAGGAGTAAGTAATTATTTGGGTTCACTTACCTTCCTCCGTAATACTTCGGGCTGCATCAACTTGCCCTTTAATTCCAAATGTTCCTGGCAGCGAAGTTGTAGAGATCGAGCCATCAGGTAACAGCGCTGGGGTATCAACTGCGTTAGTGCTGGCGAGTACACCAGGGGCTGGAAGTGGAGTTATGTGCGTGCCAAGCGTGCGCTCGCGCTGCATTTGATCCTGAGTTTTACGTGGCGCCCAACGTTCATTGTGTGCCAACAAAATTGCGCCAACTGCAGCTGTGATAAGTACTGCTGAGAGTGCCTCGAATGCAAAAACATAATCACGAAAAATTAGTCTGGCAATAGCCTGGATGTGTCCCCCAGAGTTTGCGTTCGCAGTCGCTAAACCTGCAGATGGTGATGCAAGGGAACTCGTGATCCCGCTGACTAACATGGCGCCAAAAGTTAATCCAAAAAGTGAGGCCAATACGCGCTGACCTTTAATGGTTTCAATCAGAGAGTCAGATGAATCCACGCCGACCATCATTAGAACGAAAAGGAACATCATCATTATCGCTCCGGTATAAACGATGATTTGAATTGTCCCCAGGAACGGCGCTTCTAAGGAGAAATACAGGATTGCGATGTTAATCATCGCGAACGCAACCCACAGTGCGCTATGCACAGCCTTGCGTGAAATCACCATTCCGACCGCACCGACTATTGCGAAAGTTCCCGAAACTCCAAAGACTAAACTCTCACCGGTCATTGGTCACCAACCATTGCCGACTTTGAACTGGCTTTAATCTTTCCTTCGTAATAATCAATTGCAGTAGTACCAGGAGCCATGTCATGCGGTGGCAATTCCATACCTGCTAACAATGGCGCTAACAAATCTTCTTTGGTGAAAATAAGCTTTTCGCGGCTATCATCAGCTAATTCATATTCATTCGTCATTGTCAGTGCGCGAGTAGGGCAGGCCTCAATGCAGAGCCCACATAAAATACAGCGAAGATAGTTAATTTGATAAGTGACGCCGTATCTTTCACCTGGCGAAAATCTTTGTTCGTCAGTGTTGTCTGCGCCCTCTACATAAATGGCATCAGCTGGACATGCCCAAGCGCATAGTTCGCAACCAATGCATTTCTCCAGACCATCAGGATGACGGTTGAGCTGATGGCGACCATGGAAGCGCGGCTTTGGTGGATACTTTTCCCGCTCTTCTGGGTACTGCTCAGTAGTAACTCGTTTAAACATAGATCGGAAAGTCACTCCGAAACCGCGGATTACTTGTGGAACTTTAGGCATTTAGTTGTCCTCTGTAACTTCCATGTTGATTCCAACTTTAGCCGCAGGGCTTTGAACTGCTAAGACGGAGTGGCGCGATGGTTGGGCAACTTGTCCAGGCATTGGCGGGACTGGAAAACCGGCCGCGAATGGATCGAATTCTTGCGTCGCCGCAATCGCTAAGCGGTCAGCTTCAGTTTCATCCGACTTTTTACGGCGTAAATCTAGCGCGTAGGAAATCATTACGACTAAAAACAGCGCCGCGCTAGCCGCAAAAAGTAAGTTTCGTGACTCAATCCCACCAGTGCTTCGAAGATAACGAGCTATCGCAACGATCAAAATCCAAACAATTGAAACTGGTATCAATACTTTCCAGCCAAACTTCATGAATTGGTCGTAGCGAAGTCTCGGCAATGTTCCACGCAGCCAAATGAACACAAATATGAAGGCAAATACTTTTCCAAAGAACCAAATCATTGGCCACCAACCGACGTTGGCTTGATCCCATAATGAAATTGGCCACGGGGCTCGCCAACCGCCAAGGAATAATGTGGTGGCAAGCGCGGAGACTGTCACCATGTTGATGTATTCAGCGAGGAAAAATAGGGCAAACTTTAGCGATGAGTATTCGGTATGGAAGCCTGCTACAAGTTCGCCTTCTGCTTCGGGTAAATCAAATGGAGCTCGGTTGGTTTCACCGACCATGGCTGTGGTGTAGATAACGAATGACGGCAAAAGTAAAACGATGTACCACATTGGTTCTTGCGCAGCAACAATCTGTGATGTCGACATCGATTGGGCGTATAAGAAAACCGCAACAAACGAAAGTCCCATTGCGATTTCATAACTAATCATTTGTGCTGATGACCGTAAGCCACCCAGTAGCGGGTAAATTGAGCCCGAAGACCAACCCGCCAGCACAATCCCGTAAATTCCCACGGATGCCACAGCAAGAACGTATAAAACAGAGGCTGGGAAATCCGTTAATTGCAGTGGCGTTACATGCCCAAGAATTGAAACTTCAGGCCCAAACGGAATAACTGCGAAAGTGAGGAACGCGGCAGTTACTGCAATCACTGGCGCAATTGCATAAACCGCAAAGTGAACCCCCTTTGGAATTATCTCTTCTTTAAGCGCAAGTTTGACGCCATCCATGAGCGACTGAAGTAACCCAAATGGCCCAACTCGGTTTGGCCCAATTCGCATCTGCATTCGCCCAACTATGCGACGTTCTGCCCAGATAGTAAGCAGGGTCATCACAACCATGATCACAAAAATTCCGAGAACTTTTATGGCTATCACGCTGCCAGGATCAGTGCCAAAAATACCAAGGTCACCTTTTGCTTGTTTGATTGACATTATTTGCCCACCTGCGATACGGCGACTACGCATCCTGAAGGTAAATTCAAGGAGCTTCCTTCACTGTTTGCTGGAATCCAAACGACATCGTCAGCCATTCCTGCAGTAACAACTAATGGCGCAGTTGCGATGTTGCCAGCAAAACTTACGTCGGTGCTCGCGCCGTCTTGTAAACCTAAAGCTTGCGCGGTTGCTGGGCTTACCCTAACAACTGCAACTCTAGAAGTTGCCGCTAGATATGGTTCACCAGTTTGCAGCGCACCTTTGTCGAGTAAATGTCGCCAGGAAGACAACACGGCCTGGCCAGATGAAATGGCAGCGGTAACTGGGGACTCGGCAACCAATGTTGGTTTAGCAACTGCTGCCCAGTAGTCACCAACACTTAAACTCTTGCCTAATTCAGTTGCGATCTCGCCAAGTACCGCAGCATCACTCATCACTCCAGGCGCTGGTGTTACTGCATTAAAGCTGCGATCGCGGCCCTCCCAATTTCGGAAAGTACCACTCTTTTCTGTGACAACGGCAACAGGTAAAACCACATCAGCAAGTGCAGTTACGTCTGTGTGTCGCGTTTCTAGTGACACGACAAAGTCTGCTCGGTCGATTGCAGTTAGTAAATCGCCAACTACATCCTCCGGCGAAACTCCTCCGACAAGCAAGCCCTTAATTTTTGTTCCAGCCGCTGAAATAATATCTGTTGTGTTACGACCGCCGATTGGAAGTAAGCCAGCATCAAGTGCGCCGCGATCTCCGGCACGACGTGGAATCCAAGCAAGCCGAGCACCAGTTGCCTGTGCTAAATCAACAACCGCCTTGAGTGCTCCCGGTATTTGTGCAGCACGTTCACCGACCAAAATAATGCTGTCCCTACCCGAAAGATTTGCAGCAGCTTGGTTAATTACTGAAACTTCTTCTTGTGGTCCTGCAACTAAAAGTGTGCCCTTCATTTTGGCAAGACCCGCACTCGCGTAAGGAGCCACCGAGTAGACCTTGGTATTTGCCTTGAGGGCTGCTTTACGAAGACGCAAGAAGATGATTGGGGATTCATCTTCGGGTTCAAACCCAACCAGCAGCACACTTGCCGCAGTTTCTAAGTCGCCATAAGTAACGTCAAGCGGCGTACCAGCAACGTAATTGGCCAAAAATGCAGTTTCCTCATTACTTACTGCGCGAGCTCTAAAGTCCACATCACTTGTGCCAAGAACTTCGCGCGCGAAGGAGGCGTAAGCCTGAGCATCTTCGATTGTGATTCGCCCACCGGTTAAAACTCCAGTTGCTGCCCCAGACTTAGCTAACCCAGCAGCAGCAATTCGAAGTGCTTCAGGCCAAGAAGTTGGAACTAAATTGCCGTCTTGATCGCGAACTAATGGCTGGCTCAAGCGAGCTTGCCCCGTGTAAGGGAAAGCAAAACGACCCTTGTCGCAGTTCCATTCTTCATTAACTTCTGGGGCGTCCCATGCCAATCGGCGCATGACAGAACTTCGACGAACATCAGTGCGCAATGCGCAGCCACTGGCGCAGTGTTCACATGCTGTCGGCGCACTTACTAAATCAAATGGGCGCGACCGGAAGCGATACTTCGCACTTGTTAAAGCGCCCACTGGACAAATTTGGATCGTGTTGCCTGAGAAATAAGAATCAAATGGTTGATCTTCCGAAATACCCACTTGTTGGTTTGCACCGCGTTCAAGTAATTCAATGAATGGATCGCCAGCTATTTCATCAGCGAAGCGAGTACAGCGTGCACAGGAGACGCAGCGTTCGCGATCCAAAAGTACTTGTGCGCTGACGTTGATAGGTTTTGGAAATGTGCGCTTGGTTCCCAGGAATCTTGTTTCGCTTTGACCATTTGTCATGGCCTGATTTTGCAACGGACATTCGCCACCCTTGTCGCAAATTGGACAATCCAATGGGTGATTTATCAAAAGAAATTCCATGACGCCGGCTTGCGCTTTTTCCGCTAATTCACTGGTGTGCTGAGTTTTAATTACCATGCCATCGGACACCACAATCGCACACGATGGCTGCGGTTTACCCTGGCCTTCAATTTCAACTAAACACATGCGACATGCGGCTACTGGCGCAAGCAACGGGTGATCACAAAAACGCGGGATTGCAGTGCCAAGCATTTCGGCAACTCGAATAACTAACGTGCCAGCAGGAACTTCTACTACAACTCCATCGACAGTGACCATAACGGTCTGGGTGGTTACTGTCATAGCGATGCACCTGCAAAAACTGTGGCTGCTACCGGATCGTAAGAAACATTTGCTGGAGTCGAAGTTGCTTGAATAAATTCATCGCGGAAATATTTAAGCGCTGCTGGGAATGGTGTGGCAGCAGCATCGCCAAGTGCACAGAATGATCTGCCTGCAATTTGCTCGCAAATATCAATCAACTTATCTAAGTCGGATTCAGTTCCATGGCCTGCTTCAAACCGATGAAGTACATCGCTTAACCACCAAGTGCCTTCGCGACAAGGTGTGCACTTGCCACAGGACTCGTGCTTGTAAAACGAGATCCAACCCGTTACTGCTCGCACCACTGAAGTTGTTTCATCAAAAATCATCGGCGTGCCAGTTCCTAGCATCGAACCGGCAGCAGCAATGTCTTCGTAAGTTAATGGCGTATCCAAAAGATCTGGCGTCAACATTGGAACTGACGAACCACCTGGCAGCCAGAATTTAACGGTGTGTCCGTTTCGAACACCACCAGCATGTTCAAGAAGTTCGCGCATCGTAATTCCAAGTGGGGCTTCATAAATACCTGGACGATTCACGTGTCCCGAAACTGCGAATAGTTTGAACCCAGGTGACTTCTCAGTACCAAAAGATCTAAACCAGTCCACGCCATTGTTAATTAGGTATGGAATATTCGCAATAGTTTCAACATTATTAACGCAAGATGGTGAAGCGTAAAGTCCCGATACTGCAGGAAACGGTGGTTTCAATCTAGGCTGACCGCGGCGCCCCTCAAGGGAATCAAGTAGCGCAGTTTCCTCACCACAAATGTAAGCTCCCGCACCAGCGTGTAACACAACTTCAAGATCAAAGCCGGATCCCATAATATTTTTACCAAGGTAACCAGCCGAATAAGCTTCCCGAATTGCATTATCAACTCGGCGGAATACATGAGGAATTTCTCCGCGGATGTAAATGAATGCATGATTTGCGCGCATCGCATAAGCCGCGATGATTACGCCCTCAATTAAAGAGTGTGGGTTTGCCATCATTAATGGCGTGTCCTTGCAAGCACCTGGTTCAGATTCATCAGCATTAACAACTAAGTAGTGTGGCTTGTCATCGCCTTGTGGCACGAAACTCCACTTCAATCCAGTTGGAAATCCTGCGCCTCCGCGACCGCGTAATCCTGAATCTTTAACAATCGAAATGATCTCATCAGGACCAGTGGCAAATGCTTTCTTAAATGCGGTATAGCCGCCATGGCGCTGGTAACCCGAGATTTTGTAAGAATCAGGCTCGTCCCAATGCGCGCTTAGTACTGGGGTTAGCGTCATATTTTTACTCCCGGTGCACTTTGACCAAGTTCTTTGGCACGTTTCAAGCCAGCTAACATTTGTTCATCTGCTTGCCCGCCGTCATCAACAAGTCCGTCATTAAAGCCAGCAAGGGTCAATGAGTTTTCCTTAAATGTGCGAATGCGAGGTCCACGAGTACTAGTTACTTCTTTTCCACTTGCCAATTTTTCGATGACATCAATCGCAGATTCCGGCGTCATGTTGTCCATGAATTCCCAGTTAGCGGTCATCACTGGCGCGTGAGTACAGGCGGCTTGACACTCAATGCGCTCCAACGAAATTTTTCCATCAGGGGTAACTTCATCATGGCCAATACCTAAGCGCCCACTCACCTTTTCCCAGATTGCGTCGCCGCCTAAGATTCCACAACTCGGGTTAATGCAGACACCTATGTGATATTCACCTGCTGGCTTGCGGTGATACATGGTGTAAAAAGTTGCAACTGCTGCAACTTCCGCAGTGGTAAGTCCTAGTTCTTCGGCGCAGAGTGAAATGCCGTCCGCGCTTACATAGCCTTCTTCGGCTTGCATTAAATGCAGCATCGGAAGTAATGCCGAGCGAGCTTGCGGATAGCGGGCAATAATTTCGCGCGCTTGTTCACGAGTTGTTTCTGAGATTGACATTTAGCGGTCCACGCCTCCCATTACTGGATCAATGGAAGCCACAGCGGCAATTACATCCGCAATTTGTCCGCCTTCACACATTGCTGCAACAGCTTGCAAATTTGTGAACGATGGATCACGGTAATGAACCCGGTAAGGACGTGTGCTGCCGTCAGAAACTATGTGCACTCCCAATTCGCCCCGCGGCGATTCGACAGCGCTGTAAACCTGACCTGCTGGAACTTGAAAACCTTCAGTGACGAGTTTGAAGTGATGAATTAGTGCTTCCATGGACTCGCCCATGATGTGTCGAATGTGATCCAGGGAGTTTCCTTGACCGTCTGAACCAATAGAGAGTTGCGCTGGCCAGGCAATTTTTTTATCTTCAACCATCACAGGCCCTGGCGCCAGACGATCTAAACATTGCTCGACGATGTTCAGTGATTCGCCCATTTCCGTTAGTCGAATTAAGAAGCGCCCATATGCATCGGCGGATGTTTGGGTCTTCACATCAAATTCGTAATTTTCATATCCGCTGTAAGGCTGCGTCTTGCGTAAATCTTCTGGTAGTCCAGTTGCCCGCAAAACCGGTCCAGTAATTCCAAGTGCCATACAACCTGCGAGATCTAATTTTCCAATTCCTGAGGTGCGCGCTAACCAAATCGAATTGTCTACTAGCAAATCTGCGGTGTCTTTCATGCGGCGCGGCAGGGCCATAATCGTGTCACGAATCTGCTGCTCTGCCCCTGGTGGTAAATCTTGCGCTACCCCACCCGGGCGGATGTAAGCGCTATTCATGCGTAATCCCGTTACTAACTCGAATAAGTCCAGAACTGATTCGCGTTCGCGGAAACCGAAGATCATTGCAGTTAATGCGCCAAGTTCCATTCCACCCGTGGCAAGTGCAACTAAGTGTGAAGAAACTCGATTTAGTTCCATCATCATTACCCGAATAATTTGGGCGCGTTCTGGAATCTGATCTGTGATACCGAGAAGTTTTTCAACTCCTAAGCAGTAAGCGGCTTCGTTAAAGAATGGTGACAAGTAATCCATTCGAGTTACAAAAGTTACACCCTGTGTCCAGGTGCGATATTCCAAATTCTTTTCGATACCAGTGTGCAAGTATCCGATGCCACAGCGTGCCTCGGTGACAGTCTCGCCTTCCAGTTCTAAAATCAGGCGCAATACTCCGTGTGTTGATGGGTGCTGGGGACCCATGTTGATGACCACGCGCTCGTGCTCACCTTCAGCTGCGCCAAGAACTGAATCCCAGTCTTGACCCATGACAGTGTGAACTCGGCCATCAGTGGTTTCGTAAGTTGGTGCGTAGGCATCAGTCATTAGCTGTAAGACCTCCGAGTATCAGGAGGTGGAATAGTTGCGCCTTTATATTCAACGGGAACTCCACCCAGCGGGTAATCCTTGCGCTGGGGGTGACCTTGCCAATCATCTGGCATCAAGATGCGAGTTAGGTGCGGGTGGCCATCAAAAATAATTCCAAAAAAGTCATAGGTCTCACGTTCATGCCAGTCATTAGTGGGATAGACCGTCATGATCGATGGAATGTGAGGAGTTGCATCTGGAACGCTAATTTCAATTCGAACTCTTCGGTTATGGGTGATTGACTTAAAGTGATAAACCGCATGCAATTCACGACCTGCATGACCTGGGTAGTGCACGCCACTGACTCCCAAGCAAAGTTCAAAACGTAAACCAGGTTCATCACGTAGAGCTTTTGCAAATGCAACAATTTCAGTTGGACGAACATGGATGGTTAATTCATCTTGATCAACCACAACTTTTTCAACTGCTTTATCCCAGGTAGTTCCGAAATCTGGAAGTGCTGCGTTCAATTCATCTGCGATTACATCGAAATAACTTCCAAATGGTCGAGCTGATGGCGCTGGTACGGGAATGAGCGTTACCAAGCCGCCAAAACCAGAAGTGTCGCCCGATCCAGATGCGCCAAACATTCCTTGGCTAACTCCAGAAACTTCTAACAGTGGTTGCCCTGCGTGAACAAGTTCTCCACTCATCGAATCATCACTCATTAAATTCGACCCCGCGCAGCAGTTACCGGAGTTGCGAGTAGTGCCGCTTGCTCCAATTCAACTATTTGACGCTTGCGATTTGCCCCAAGTTTTGTATCTCCAATTTGTTCCTGAAGTTTCATAAGTGCATCAAGAAGCATCTCTGGGCGAGGTGGGCAGCCCGGCAAATAAATATCTACTGGCACAATGTGATCTACACCCTGGACAATGGCGTAGTTGTTAAACATTCCACCTGATGATGCGCAGGCACCCATTGCCAGCACCCATTTAGGTTCTGGCATTTGGTCATAAATTTGGCGAAGAACTGGAGCCATTTTTTGACTGACTCGGCCAGCCACAATCATAAGATCTGCTTGTCGCGGTGAAGCGCGAAATACTTCCATGCCAAAGCGAGCAATGTCATATCTACCGGCACCAGTTGCCATCATCTCAATCGCGCAACAAGCTAAACCAAATGTGGCAGGCCAAAGTGAATTCTTTCGGGCATAACCAGCAAGTCCTTCAACGGTGGTAAGTAGAACCCCACTTGGTAACTTCTCTTCTAATCCCATGTTTTCCTCAAGCCCCAGTTTCTTTTATTCTTAATCCCACTCAAGTCCGCCGCGGCGCCAAACAAAAATGTACGCAACAAATACGGTTAGGACGAAAATTATCATTTCAATTAAACCAAAGAGACCCAGCATGTCGAACGAAACTGCCCACGGATAAAGAAAAACGATTTCAATATCAAAAATAATAAAAAGCATTGCAGTTATGTAGTACTTGACTGGGAATCTGCCACCACCCAGTTGCACTTGAGCGGGTTGAATTCCACATTCATAGGCATCAACTTTTGCTCGGTTATATCTTTTTGGCCCAGTTACGGAAGCGATCGTGACAGAAAAAGCAGCAAAGCCAAATGCTAAAAGACCCAAGAAAAAAATGGGGAGGTAGACATTGCCCTGACCCACTTTGCGGCCACCTCTCGCTTGCTATTCAACGCTTAATCCACTCAATTCTAGAGCCGAAAAGACGCGGAAAGAATCGAAGTTTGTGTCTTTGTGAAAAGATTCACTTTTACTTCAACAGTTTATTTGCTCGGGCTAAATTGGCATCTTCTAGGTGGGGTCAGTGGCTCGGTGAATAGCCACGGGAGTTACTTGGTGGCTCGGTGAATAGCCACGGGAATTACTTGGTGGCTCGGTGAATAGCCACGGGAATTACTTGGTGGCTCGGTGAATAGCCACGATTCCTCCGGTCAGATCGCGATATTCGCACGTCTGCCAGCCCGAAGCCAAAATCATTTCGCTTAATGCCACCTGGTTTGGCCAAGCTCTAATTGATTCGGCCAAATAAACATAGGCATCTGGATTACTCGAAATCTTGGTTGCAACACTTGGCAGCGCCTTCATCAGATACTCCAAATACAAAGTACGAAAAGGTACCCAAGTTGGATGGCTAAATTCACAAACCACTAGCCGACCACCTGGTCGAGTGACGCGAGCCATTTCAGCCAGGGCTTTAGCTGGGTCTTGCACATTTCGAAGCCCAAATGAGATTGTTGCGGCATCAAAAGAATTGTCTGCAAATGGCAATTTCATGGCATCACCTTGCACGAAATTTAAGTGCGGATATTGCTCTCGACCAACTTCGAGCATGCCAGTACTAAAATCACATGCTGTTGGATTTGCCCCTGCTAAATAGAACGGCTGTGTACTGGTGCCTGTTCCAGCAGCTAAATCCAAAATGTCTTCACCGGTAAGCGGCGCTACCGCGGCGACTACAGCCTTACGCCAACTGCGAGTTTGCCCGAGTGACAAAACATCATTCGTGAAGTCATATTTCTTTGCAACTGCATCGAACATGGCTGCCACTTCATGTGGTTCCTTGTTCAAATAAGCACGAGACATCCCCCCATTCTGTCAGTTATTAACTAAGTTGCATTTCCGGTAGTGGACTTGTGGCCAGCCCAAATCCTTGGCATTAATGAGACTTCGCATAGCTGAAAATCTTGGGTTGGCATGTGAAAATGCTGTGTGAGTCATGATCTCGTAGGCTTATCTAGTTATGACGTCCTTAGCTGTGGATCTTGCCACAAAACTTTTTGTCCGAAGTGCGCCACTTCCAGATATCAAAAACATCTTGTCGTTACTGCCAGCAGAAGGCGGTTTAGCTTGGGTACATGGCGCAGCAACAGATCAGCATGGAATCGTTGGCTGGGATGAAATAGCTCGAATCACAATTTCTGGTCCAGAGCGATTTAGCCGAGCCCAAAGATGGTGGTCCCAGCAGTGCGCAATTTCTGAAGGTGATCAACCAATTGCATTTGCCTCTTTTGCCTTCGACAAACAACCTGGAACTTCGGTAGTTGTTGTCCCAAAAGTTTGTGTAAAAAGAGATGCTCTCGGCACCACGATGACCATGACCAGTGATGCACCAATTACGGATTTAGAAATCTCAGATTTAATTGCAAAAATTAGCGGTCCACATGTTCTGTCTCGCGGATTGAATCAAGTAACTTGGCTCGATGGCTCACGTCCAGTGGTTCAATGGCAAGCCGCCGTTGATATGGCCGTAGCTCGAATTAATTCCGGTGAGCTAGACAAAGTCGTGCTGGCCCGCGACATAGTTGCCCAACTTGATCAGCCTCTTCATATCGGTTCGCTTTTGCTCCGACTAAATGAAGCGTTTCCAGAATGTTGGACGTTTTGTGTTGATGGACTAGTGGGCGCTACGCCTGAATTGTTGATCAAGCGTGAAGGTGAACATGTCACAAGCCGAGTTCTAGCCGGGACAATGCGCCGAAGCAGAGACAGTGATCGAGATGGCCAACTGGCGGCGGAGTTACTTGGTTCCGATAAGGATCAAGAAGAACACGTCTATGCCGTTGAATCAGTTGCTGCCGCGTTGGCAACTCACTGCACTGACTTGAATGTTCCAGCACGCCCATTTATTTTGCGGCTCGCTAACGTGCAGCATTTAGCCACGGATGTAACTGGTGAACTTGTTGATGCCGCGCCAGCTCTGGCATTGGCTGCATCGCTGCATCCAACTGCCGCAGTATGTGGCACACCAACAGAGCGCGCTACGCAAGTTATTCGTGAACTCGAAGGCATGGATCGAGGTCGTTATTCTGCGCCAGTTGGTTGGTTAGCTGCTAACGGTGACGGCGAATTTGGAATCGCGCTTCGATGTGCATTGATTGAGAATGACGAGCGAACTAAATTGCGCCTTTTTGCTGGCTGTGGAATTGTTGCCGGCTCGACCGGAGAATCTGAAGTTGCAGAATCGCAAGCAAAATTTGCAGCAATGAAAGTTGCGCTGGATTAAGGCTTAACCAGTGGCTGGAATACTTTCCCAGCCTCGCAATACAAAAGTTGGTCGCTGCACCGGCTCCCCCACAAGAGTTAAATTGGGAAATTTTTCAAACAGCATTGGTAATGAATTTTGCATTTCGAGGCGGGCAAGTGGTGCGCCAATACAAAAATGTATACCGGCCCCAAAAGCTATATGAGGATTTAATTCTCTGGTGATATCGAAAGTGTCCGCTTGTACAAAAACTTCATCGTCCCTATTTGCACTTCCCAACATGGAAACTACTTTTTGCCCAACTTCAACAGTGGTATTGCCAATTGTGGTTTGTGAAGTTGCAGTTCTTTCAAACATGTGAAGCGGCGAATCAAATCGCATCATTTCCTCGAGTGCAGTCTTTGCATACTCGCGAGGAGTTTTCTTCATCAGGTCTAATTGAGAGGCGTGCCTAAACATTGCCACCATTCCATTGCCAAAACCGTTAACAGATGCTTCATGGCCCGCATTGAGCAAAAGTACACACATCGCAATCAACTCATGTTCATTTAGTTTTTCGCCTTGTTCTTCTACTTCCACCAAGGCCGTGATCAGATCTGGCTTTGGTTCAATTTTGCGCTGCGCTGCAAGCTGTGAAATATAAGCACTGAACTCAGCGCCCGATTGCTGAGCTGCTAATTCTTGCTCGCGCGTGCGACCGTACTCATACATTTTTACGATGTCTTGCGACCAGCGACGCAGATCATTTGCTTTATCTCGCGGGACGCCCAACAAATCTGCAATAACAAGAACTGGAAGTGGCTCAGCAAAATCAGCAAGCACATCGAATTGGCCTTCAGCTTTAATTTTCGCTGCCGCACCTGCTAAGAGTTGTTCGCAGATTTCGATAATGTTTGGCTCCAAGGCGTTGATGCGACCTGGAGTAAAAGCTTTTTGAATTAGAGATCTAAGTCTGGTGTGCTTTGGAGGTTCACTATCCAAAATGGAATCCGAGTGCAACCAGTTAAAAATTTCCCACTCGTCAGACGGCTCCTGCGCGTTATAGATTCGACCAAGATTTTTATTCCGCAAAGTTGCATTCGCAGTTTCATGAGTAGGTGCTAGCCAGAGATTGAGTCGATCGCTCCAAACTAAATCACGATGGGAGCGAAGTTCGCGGTAAATTTCATATGGATTTACAACGGTGGCAGGGTCCCTGGTATCCAGGATGTCGCCAAAACTCATGAGTTGTGTGGCTGCGCTTCTTTGTAACCTATTGATTTAATCGGCAGCGTAATTAGATACAGCGCGGAAAACCCGGCACCTATTCCAATGAAAATCCATCTTCCAGTGGTTGCGGTCCCTGGTGCCATATACGTCAGCGCACTTAGGCCACCTGAAATTAAAACCATCACAGATGCGGCACGTCTAAATGCTGGATCAGCTGCATGCCGGGAGGTTGTTGCCATGTGAGCGGCAAGCGCCAAAAGCAGCAATCCGATTAATCGAAACGACCAGATTGTGGAATCGTTAATTGCTAATCCGATGAATGCCAAAAAAGAATTCGGATCAATTAATAAAACAGCGGCACTGCCAGCAAACACGATGGCACCAATTACCATCACGAGCCGGGAGTATCGATATCGAGAATTACGCATGTCACAAGTGTAGAACTTGGTTAGCTCCTCATGTGCCCGAGTGGACTACTTATGTAGTAAGCCCGCCTCTGCTAATTGTGTGTCACTTTGCGGCGAACCAGGTATCGGAGCATCTGGTGTGCGCGCTGGACAAACTCGTTGGAATGCGCAGTAGTCGCACAGACGTGAAACCCGAGCTTCCCAGGAAGAATTTGCCACATCAAACTCACTATCGGTACGCATCTGCGCCAATTTTTCACCTTGCGCTAAAACTAAGCCAGAATCAGCTGGGCGCCGCACGACTTCCTGGGCATTTAAGAAAATTAATTCCACTTCGTCAACATCAATATCGTGTTGAGTTTTAAACCCCAGCGCGTAAAGGTAAGGCTGCGCTAACTTGTCATCAATAAATTTACCTGGACTTTTTCCCGTTTTGTAATCAGTAACTCGATTTATGCCATCGACTGTAAATCGATCAACTTTTCCAAAAAAGTTAACGCCATTGATCTCGACGTTAAGTTCCATTTCAATATGTTCGGGCTGTACTACAACTTGCTTAGGATCCTCGACTTTAAATAAATTTTCAATCGCTTCCTTGACGCTGTGTTTCATCTTTAAGTCATTTTCAAAGGGCTTATATTCATTTGATCGAAGCATCCGCGGTCCATGCTCTCGCAACAGATCCATCGCGGTTTCCAGAGTTCGATCTTGTGGTTCAAGTCGATATAAGTACTCGACTACCTCGTGGGTTATTGAACCGCCAGCTAGCGCTGCAGTTGGCGGTTCCCGCCAGTGCGCAATGTATGAGAAGAAATATTTCAGGGGGCATTGTTGGTACAGCGACATTTGGGAATATGAAACTCGTTTGGGCAGACTTGCTTTGGCTGATTGCTCTACTTCAACTCGCATTGCGTTAGTCGCCACATTGATGCCCTTCTGACTGCCTTAACCGTACTTGCCAAAACTGACAAAATCGCGTTTTAGCGAGCCGCCAGACGCAATTTAATTTGATCGTGCGGGATAGCGTGTGAAATGTTGCCATCCCGGCCGACCATTGTTGCGTTGTTTACCAGAGCATTTAATACGGCTTCTTCAACACTTTGCACAACTGCAGTGTAGAAAGCATCCAGATAATTCCACGGAATGAATTCGATTGAATTCAACTTGGCTTCGTGACGGGATTTAGTAGGAAAGCCGCTGGAAAGGGGTCCAGGGTTTGCAGTTGAAAAAGCTAAAAAGATATCTCCGCTGAAATGTCCCCCAGCTGTTCCGGTGCGCGCTAAGCCAAGTGGGACGCGGCGTGCTAGCGCTCGACACTGATCTGGAAGTAACGGGGCATTTGTCGCAATCACTGCAATAACTGAGCCAGCACCACTAGGTGCAGTTCGTGATTTATCCTTGGCTACCCACGCTGAATCTGTCATGGGATTGGGGACTGCTAAATCTGACATGTCGATACCAGTTATTCGCAGCTCCTTTCGGTCACCAAAATTTGCTTGGAGAAATGCGCCAACTACATATTCTTTGCCGCCAAAATCTAAAACCCGTGAAGCTGTGCCGTTTCCACCTTTAAACGAATAGCAGTTCATCCCAGTACCACCGCCAAATGAACCCTCGAGCACTTCACCACTTGTTGCGGTATCGATTGCGGTCATTGCATGTTGCGTTGTTACGTGTGGTCCATTTATGTCGTTGAGGTAACCATCCCAAGTTTCGGCCACAACGGGTAGCAACCACTCCATGGCAGCTTGCGGATTATTTTTCTTAACCCATTCGATGACACCGCGGTGAACTGTGCCAACAGCATGAGTGTTTGTCAGCATTACGGGCCCAGATAGCCCACCCGTTTCAGATATCCAATGTGAGCCCGTCATCTCACCATTGCCATTGAGGGAATAGATTCCAGCTGGGATTGCCTGTTGCATTCGGTCTGCGCCGATGGGCAAAATTGCTGTTACCCCAGTTCGAACTGGACCCACGTCAGGAACTAATTCACCCTCGCCCGAAATTAAAGTGACCATGCCTACTTCAAGACCGGGAACATCCGTGATGGCGTTTAACTTACCTGGGGTGCCATCGCAAACTATTCCTAATTCGCGAGCGCGCATTTGAATTCCTTAACTCTTTGAAGTTTGGTCGAGTATCTTCTTAATCAAATTGTTCTCATCAACTCGGTTGCCTGTCAGGCAAACTACAACTTTTATTCCAGGAATATTCTTAAAATTCGTTAAGGCAAACTTTAAGTCAGTAACAATTGATACCTGTTTAGCCGGAATTCCAAGAGATTCAGCAATTACCCATAGGTCCTTACCGTGTGGGGTTCCAAAAATTTTTTCGTAGTGTTCTCGATATTCGCTAGCACCTTGTTCTAATTGACTGAAAATTCCACTGCCATCATTATCGAGCACCACGATGGTTAAATCTGGTTCGTCTTGATCGGTGCCAAGATTTAAGCCACCTAAGTCATGTAAGAACGCGATGTCTCCCATCAGTAAATATGTCCGCTTAGCCGAGCCGATTGCTACGCCCGCCGCAGTTGAAATCAACCCATCAATTCCATTTGCTCCTCGGTTGCCAAATACCGTTAAGCCTTTTCGTGTTGGAGCATACGCTTCCAGGTGACGTACGGGCCAAGACGCAGCAACAAATATCTGATCATCATCTTGCGCACTATTCCAAAGTGTTAAAGCACCACTTGGTCCGCTCAAGGTATCAAGGCTCAACAAACTTGCAATCACATCATGTGTCTGGGCAGCCAAATTCTGCCACTGAATTAGCCAATTGCTATCTGGGGTATTTTTCAGCAGTGGCACTTGATCCAGAATTTGTGTTGCACTCGAAACAGGATTCGGTAAATCTGGTCCTGAATATGAACTATGTATTGCAATGTGATTTGGAGAATTCTTTAACAGCGTCAAAACTGCGCGCGATAATCCAACAGTTCCAAGCGTTACTACCCATTCTGGTTGCGGCGCAATTCCGGCCTGCAGCAGCAGTACCCCATGTGAAATTGAGTTAACCAAGGAGTGTGCGTTTGCACTTGGCTCCCAAATTATTGGCCATGCTAATTGCACTGCTAGTTCTGCTATTTCTTGAATTGCATCTGGATCTGCATTATCACCGATAACGAAGACACCTTTAGTGGAAACGTTTAATGCTGTGCGAGCTGAATCATTTGCTTTTTGATTTGTAACTTTAGTTATGTCTTTTGTTGCAAATTCTGGCGACCATTCGAGTTCGCTGGCATCGGGCATAAGTGGCACATCGAATTGCACATTGATTTGAACGGGGCCACGACGCGAACTCTGAGCAGCACTGAGTGCCTGGATTACATGATTAAAATCTTTTGGATTTGGCTCAAGATCAATACTTACCTTGGCAAAACTTCCGAAAATTTCAAATTGCCTAATTGTCTGCGGCGCACTCAGTCCGCGAAATTTGGCAGGACGATCTGCGCTTAAAATTACCAAAGGCACAGCGCTTTGAAACGCTTCAACCACAGCTGGCAGCAAATTAGCAACTGCGCTACCCGAAGTAACTACCACTGGAACAAGTTGGTTAGTTGCTTTTGCGATGCCAAGGGCAAGAAAGCCAGCATCTCGTTCATCAATTCGAATGTGTATTTTGATAGCACCCGCTTTTTCAGCTTGGGCAAAAGCCCACGAAAGCGGCGCGTTACGAGAACCTGGAGCAATTACGACGTGCTTTGCTCCCTGGGAGATACAGGCTTGGACAATTTCCCTGGCACTGCGCGTTGCATTATTTATCGTCATGCCAGCACCGCTTCTCGAACTTCATCGTTTACCAAGTCTTTTGCTCCACTATCCCATGCGCGCACGATTCGTTCCTGCCACCAAATGCGATCGGCTTGGGAAACTTGCGATGTAGCGCTAGCCAATAGTTGCGCATCAGGCGAGCTCCGTCTTACTGGCAACTCACCGTTGACTGGCAGAGTAGTTGGTGTCACTAAATCTTGCGCAAAAAGTGTTCCAGTTCCGAGTCCGCAGGCACCATAGAGCTGTGGCACGGCTGCTGCTAACGCAATAGCACTTGATAGTCCTACCGAACTATCAAGTGAACCACTAATAACAGTTGGCAATCCAATTTCATTAATTAGATCTAGGGAACGCTGCACTCCACCCAACGGGATGGCCTTAACCACGACGAGGTCTGCTACTTCTCGCAAAGCTTGAGTATTGATCTGCGTGGACATCCGAATTGATTCATCGACGGCAATTCGAACTGGCACCGACCAGTTACTCATTTCGTTTCGCAGACTAACTAATTCCTTTATCTCTGCACATGGTTGTTCCACATAATCCAAATCTCCAACTACCTGAACTATTTGCTTCAAGGACTCAAGCGCCTGCTCTACTGACCAGTTGCCATTTACATCAATTCGAATTTTGCCAACAACACCCAAATCGTCAAGTGTGGTTCGGACAATATTGCAGCGGACTAAATCAGCAGCAAGTGAATCTGCCCCACCGTCACCAACTTTTAATTTGAAAGTTGTCATTCCATGATTAGTTATTGCAGCTTCAACTGCAGATTTTGTTTCAGCTTGGCTCAAGATTGGAATGATTGCATTCACTGGAACCGATGCCCGAACACGTTCGGGAAATTTTCCAAATGCTGCCTCTAGTGCGCCAGCTAGCCAGCGAGCTGCGATGGCATCACCATATTCTGGAAATGGCGCAAATTCGCCCCAACCAGTTGAGCCACTTATTAATGCGCCAGTTCGCACTTTAATTCCGCGGAATTCATTAGTTAGATCTAGCGAAAATGGCACACACTGTTGCGCAACTAATTCAATCGACATCAGAATGCGCTACTCATATGTACAGCAATTAAATAATTAGTATTTGACTAAGGTCGCTTTGGAAACTGCTTGAAGTCTGGTTGACGCTTCTCTTTATATGCATTGCGACCTTCTTGCGCTTCTTCGCTCATGTAGAACAAAAGCGTGGCATCGCCAGCTAGTTGTTGAATTCCAGCTAAGCCATCATCGGCAGCGTTGTGACTTGCTTTCAACATGCGAAGTGAAAGTGGTGATAGCTGAAGCATTTCTTGACACCACTGCACAGTTTCAATTTCTAAGTCAGGAAGCGGAACTACCGAATTTACTAAACCCCAGTCATACGCTTGCTCGGCTCCATATTGACGACACAAGAACCAAATTTCACGCGCCCGTTTTTGTCCAATGTGACGTGCGAGTAATCCTGAACCATATCCGCCATCAAAGGAACCAACTATCGGGCCAGTTTGACCGAAGCGCGCATTGTCAGCCGCAATTGTTAAATCACATACGACATGTAACACATGTCCGCCGCCGATTGAATATCCAGCAACCATCGCAACAACTGGTTTTGGGATGCGCCGAATTGCAACCTGCAGATCAAGCACGTTTAGTCGTCCAACTCCAGCTTGCGCAACTGCGTCATCGCCGATGTAACCATCATCTCCGCGAATCATTTGATCGCCGCCACTGCAAAACGCCCAGTCACCTTTTCCGGTGAGAATCACCACACCAACGCTTGGGTCATCACGCGCCACATCAAGGGCATGAATTAATTCTTTAACGGTTTGCGGTCTAAACGCATTTCGCTTTTCTGGACGATTAATAGTGATTTTGGCAATGCCAGAATCTTCGCCAGTTGAACGTTCCAAAATTATGTCGGTGTAGTCACCCGAGCTAACCCAGTTACAGGCAAGTGTGATTGAGGAGTGACTTGGGTCAGTCTTGGCTGGGCTACCATCAGAAACTACTGGCGGTAGAACGTACTTTGTGCGGGTATCCATAGCAAACCTTAGGAAAATCTTGTGGGACAGTTCTTCGCTCTAGGCTAGTCTCGATGACGCAATCTGACATATTTAGGGAAAATCCGTTAGCCCGCAAACTCACTGCGGTAACGGTGCCACCTGGCATGGGCGGAGTTCGCAAGCTCGTCTCGATGATGGGCCCCGCGCTGGATGGCACTGGCCCAGCAATTTTGCCCATCGCAACCCAACCCGAGCAAATTTTGCAGCAGAGTCTGGAAAGTCTTAAACCCGATGATTCCAATTTCCCACTTGAGTCCGATGACATCTCAATAGTTTGCGCAACTTCTGGCTCAACTGGCGCCCCGCGTGGGGTGTTGCTAAGTCAGCAAGCACTTCAGGCATCTGCCTTCGCGTTTGGCGCGCGATTTGGTACTAACAATCGTTGGGTGATGTCGATGCCAGCGCATCGAATCGCTGGGATCATGGTTTTAGTTAGATCTTGGTTTCATGAAAGTCCGCTTGAAATTGATCCCAGCGTTGGGGGTGCTCGCCCGTTTGCTGCTGCCGCATTTGCCGCAACAACACTTAGCGCCAAACGAGAAAGTAATAAAGATGGTCGCGCGCTAATGGTTTCACTTGTGCCAACCCAAATTGCCCGACTTCTAGAAGCTGGCAGCGTAGGTATCGAGGCGCTGCAAACTTATGACTTAGTTCTTAGTGGCGCTGCTGCTACCCCACAACCTATGCTGCAACGTCTGCGCGAATTAGGAATTAACGTTTCAATTTCCTACGGCATGACAGAAACTTGTGGTGGCTGCGTATTTGATGGACGACCGCTTGATGGGGTTCGGATTTCTCTTGGTACCCAGGACGATATAGAGCCAGGGCGAATTACAATTTCCGGCGACGTCAATGCGAGTGGCTACCGGCTTCGCCCCGATTTAGACGCGCTTAGTTTTATATCTGGCCAAGTGCAAACTCATGATGCTGGCAAACTTGATTCAAGTGGACTCCTTCACATTCTGGGGCGTCTGGATGACGTTGTGATTGTCGGTGGCGTAAACGTTTCCTTAAGCGCAGTTGAGTCGCTGATCAGACACCACCCACTTATCCAAGATGTTGCACTAATCGACATCCAAGATGAATTATGGGGTTCAATTCCGATTGCGCATTTAGTAACGCGCACCCAGATAAGCGATCCCGCTAACTTAATTGCCGAACTTCAAGAGACAATAGGAAACAAAATTGGGCGTGCTGCAGTGCCACGCGCCATGTATTTCGCGACATACCTACCCATGCTCGATTCTGGAAAGATTGATCGGATAAGTTTGCGCTTACAAACAGCTTCTGACATCACCGAAGGAAGATTCCCGCACCCAGGATCGTCTCGATAATTTGGAACTTGCATAGTTTCGTTAAGGATTTACATGGCTACCCGCGAACAATGGCTAGATGGCGCTCGACCTAGAACTTTGCCAGCTGCAATTGCCCCAGTACTTGTGGGCACTTCAATTGCAGAATTTGAAGGATCTTTTCGACCACTTCTTGCGCTGCTTGCATTGGTAGTTTCACTTGGCCTTCAAGTGGGCGTAAATTACGCAAACGACTACAGCGACGGTATCCGAGGAACTGATGATGATCGAGTTGGACCCATTCGGTTAGTTGGACAAAAACTTGCTACCCCTTCGCAAGTAAAACGCGCTGCAATAATTTCTTTTCTAGTCAGTGCCAGCGCTGGCTTAGCGATGGTTTTATTGAGTCAAGTTTGGCTCTTAATGCCAATTGGTCTTGCAGCAATCGCAGCAGCATGGTTTTACACCGGGGGCACCAAGCCATATGGTTACGCCGGTTACGGAGAGTTATTCGTATTTGTCTTTTTCGGACTTGTTGCAGTCGCCGGCACAAGCGCAAGTCAAACAGGACAAGTTACTCCACTCGCGCTGTTAGGTGGTGTCTCATGTGGTGCTTTAGCTACTGCGATCTTGGTGGCTAATAACTTGCGGGACATCCCAAGCGACAAAATTTCCGGAAAATTGACTCTCGCAGTCCGATTGGGCGATGCTAAAACGAGAGATCTCTATCGCATCTGTATTGTCGTTGGCTTCGCGATGCCACTTGCTATGAACTTTTTAGCTAACGGACCAGTTAGTGCTTACATTGGACTATTTGCAATCTTGAGTGCGCGTCGACCGCTGCAAATTATTCGAAGTGGCGCAACTGGAATGGCTTTGATACCAGTACTAAGTGACACGGCTCGCCTGCTTTTACTTTTCTCGGGCTTTATTTCAGTGGCGATCTGGCTATCGCCCAACGGATTTTAGTTCTTAGTCGCCTAAATCCTCTTTGCGAGAATTCGCATCAATCTTGGCGTTAATTCGAGAAAAATAATTAGCTATTCGTGCTCCAAGTTGAGAGCGTTGGTTATTGAGAACTATCAGGGAAACAAGTCCTGAGCCCAGGAACGACAAAATCAGCAAAATTGCCCCGCGCAGGCCAGCTAAATAGCCGAGCCCAAGGAAGATCGCCAACAGTACGATCCGCGCCAGGGTGTAGGAAATAAAAGGATTCACAGTCCTAGTTTAGGCATGTGCACGAACTTTCCAATTCTGAATTACGCTGGAGTCATGCCTAGATTCGTTTTGTATGTCCTAATCATTGGACTATCGGTTTACGCATTTGTTGATTGCCTGCAAACCCCAACTCCAAAAGCGCTTCCAAAAATTGTCTGGCTAGTGATAATTGTGATCCTGCCGATTATTGGACCGCTTTTATGGTTACTTTTTGGACGGCCAGGTGGCCGGGGTTGGCGCCGAGATGATGATGATGTTTTTGCGCCAGATGATGACCCGAGTTTCTTGCGAGATCTAACGCCGAAGCGTTAAAAATAATTTAGAGGCCCGAATACGAGTGCAGACCCTGCACATAAATATTCACAATAAAGTAATTAAAAATAATTGCTGCAAATCCAGCAATTGCAATGTATGCAGCTTTCCGTCCTCGCCAACCGGCAGTTGCGCGGGCGTGTAGATAAGCAGCATAAAAAACCCAAGTGATAAATGCCCAAGTTTCTTTCGGATCCCAACCCCAATAACGTCCCCAGGCAGCTTCCGCCCAAATCGCACCAGCAATAACTGCAAAAGTCCAGATCGGGAACATGAATGCGTGAATTCGATATGCCATTAAATCAAGACGATCTGCCGGCGGTACGCGTCGCGCAATTGCGGCACTTCGTCCGGGCTCAAGTCCGTTGGTAATTCGATCTTCGGCAGCTTGCGCCACAAGATAAAGTCCAGATAGCGCTGCCCCAACCGTGAATGCGCCAATACAAACAGTTGCTGCAGTTACGTGAATAGCCAACCAATAGGAATTAAGGGCAGGTACAAGTTGCGCACTCTCTGCATAAAGCACTGTGATGGCAGAACCTAAATCGAGCAGCACCGGTATCGCGATAAATAAACCGAGCCAGCGCAGATCTCGCGTTAATGACATCACGCAGTAGGCCAAGGAAACTGCAAATCCAGTCGCTAAAGAAAACTCATACATGTTTCCCAGCGGCCAACGACCAACTGAAAGTCCACGAAATACTAAAGCGAGCCCGAGCAAAATTGCGCCCAGCCAAGTAAGAGCCAAGCCGATGTTTCCGGCACGTCGACCCTCACCGCGGTCTCCATCAACAGAAACTGAAGTGGAAACTGCTGGCTTGATTAAAGTTTGTGTCGAGCCCATTCGAACTTGGTGAGAAGAGTTAGTGCGCTGCGCAGAAGTTTCTAAAGTTTCAAGTCTGCGACCTTTAGCAAGTGAAATGCTAAAGGCGACCATGGAACTAGTGAATGCCGTGATTGCGCCATAGACCATAGCGTTACTTGCTTGTGCAAGAGTTTCATTCACTGTCATACGTTTTCCTTCTGGGTGCTAACTAAGTTTGCAAGATGGGAAATTTCATCCGCTAAACCAGGTGCTTCAGTTTTTGATAACCCGGCAACTTCAAAAAGATTACCGCCACTTGCTTCTGGCGTCACCCGCAACCAAGCGCGACGACGAGGTATTAACAACGAAAGTGACAAGCCAACGATTGATGCAATAGCAGCGCCAAGCGCCCAACCCTTTGCTGGATCTCGGGTAATGGCAAAAGTTGCCCATTGGCGATAACCCGTAAATTCAACGGTGACACCGCTATTTGGCAGCGTCCAAACTTCTCCTGGAGCTAATTCTTCAATTCCGATGCGTTTCATGTTTGTCGTATCTAGTCGATACACACTTTGTGGCATTCCCGAATCGAGACCTAAATCACCCTGCCAGGCGCTGATATAAACACCTGGATCATCAGCCGCCGGAAACGCTGAGATAGGTCCATTGCTGAAATCAGTTGAAACGGTAGGTAAGAAATAGCCCTGTAAACCTAACTGTGGAACGGTATCCGGAATTTTTACAACACCACTGGAAGTAAATCCACCATCCTGGGGCAAGAAAACTGCTGCATCCTGCCAGAGCAAGTTTCCAGCTGCATCCCGAACACTAAATTCTGGAGCATACCCATGGCCAACTAAGTAGAGCGTAATTCCAGAAGTTCGCAACGGGTAATTAACTTCGACTCGAACTGCTCTCGGAGTTGCCGACGGATCATCTTTGACTAATAAGTCTGCATAAAATTCCCGAGGTGCACCATTTTGTTGGCCACCTCTTTGGAATGACGAAATAAAATCCTCAAGCTTGAACGAAATTGGTGGCAACTTATCTGAGCTGTAGTTTCGGCCAGAAGTAAAAGTGTCATACTGCGTCACATTATTGGCGAATCCAGAACCCTCGCGCACAATAACTGTTCCCCGAAATCCCATAACGCCACCGATGCCGACAGCTATTAGAAGTACGAGTAGGGAAAGGTGAAATAGTAAATTTCCAGTCTCTCGGGAATATCCCTTTTCAGCAGAGATCCAGTCATCGCCAGTGCGAACTCGCCAGCCGCGTTTCTTCCAAGCCACTTGTGTTTCCGAAATTGCTTGTTCAATCGAGGTATTTGAACTCCATTGCAAGTGAACAGGCAAGCGACTCAAATTTCTTGGCGCTGCAGGTGGGAGACTTCGCATTTCTTTGTAATGCTCTACTGCTCTAGGCAATACGCATCCCATTAGTGAGATGAAAAGTAATAAGTAAATGGAAGCAAACCAAGGCGAAGCAAAAACATCGAACATGTAAAACCGATCCAGGATCGGGCCAGAAGTTGGATTGTCTTTCAAGAATTCATTTACACGTAAAGGTGATGTGCCACGTTGTGGAAAAATAGAACCAGGAACACTCGCAAGTGCAAGCAGAAATAACAGAATTAGAGCAATTCGCATACTTGTAAGTTGTCGCCATAACCAGCGCAAAGTTTCCACTACTTACTCACCGCTTCTTAGTACTTTCTATCCGCATTTAAATTGGCACGCCCCATTGCGAAGCCCACACCCGTAATCCGATAGTTAACTCATTCCAGAACCCGGTAACAAGCAACATTCCAATCACAATAAGCATGACACCGCCAAAATACATAATCCCTCGAGAATGTCTGCGCAAAATCGAAACCGCTCGAATGCTTCGCTCAAAAAACAGTGCCAAAAATATGAATGGGAGTCCAAGTCCTAGGCAATAAGCCGAACTCAAAATTGCCCCACGCACTGCGCTTGCCTCACTCAGTGCCATAACTTGGACAGCAGCTAGCGTCGGCCCAATACAAGGTGTCCAGCCAATTGCAAAAATCGCACCCAGCAAAAAGGCGCCCACTAAAGTTCCCGTCGGAATTCGGTGAATCCTGATGTCACGTTGAAAAGCAGGTATCACGCCTAGAAATCCCAGGCCTAAAATCACCACCAAAACACCCATCACCATTTGGATAGATCTTTGATACTCGAGCAAAACTTGTCCGATGCCTCCAAAAAGCGCGCCATAAGAAATGAAAACTACCGAGAAGCCAGCAACAAAAATTATTGAGCCCCACACGGCGCGAGATTTAGAAACTGAAGTTCGCTTCGAAGTTGCGCGCGCGCCGGCCACACCTGTGATGTACGACAGGTAACCAGGGACTAAGGGCAGAACGCACGGAGACAAAAACGAAATTAGGCCAGCCGCAAATGCCAGCGGGATCGCAAGTAACAATGAGCCCGAAGTTACAACTTCTGCAATTCCAGCGGAAAACATTACTTATCACTCTCGATTACAGCTTCCAGCACAACTCGCAATTGCGATTGTGTAGTCGGGCCTAAAATTCTCGCGGCGACTCGACCTTGGGAATCCAGAATAATTGTCGAAGGCGTTGCTGCTGGACCTAGGTTTCCAAAAACTAAAGTCAGCTGGCCATCTTTATCCTGTATCGAGGGATAAGAAGTATTGAATCGGGTATTAAATGCTTTAGCCGCTGCTAGTCCATCTCTGGTATTTAGCCCTAAAAACTTCACACCACTTGATTCAAATTGCAGGTACACATTTTCTAAATCAGTGGCTTCCGCACGACAAGGGCCACACCAAGAAGCCCAAAGATTTACGACTATGGGATCGCCGCGCCAATCTGCCGTATCGAGCGACTCTCCTTCTAAAGTTTCGCCAGCAAGTTCGATTACGTCGCCGCGCTCTTGCGGTGAAACCAAAACTGTCGCGCCATTACCTGAAATAAATCCGGTATCAGAATTGTTGGACACCGAGGCTGTGCTACAACCACTCAGGAGCAAAATGGAAATAGCAGCCAAGGAAGTTACGCCTGCTTTAAGCACCTGAAACTTTGCTCGCTTTCGCCAGCAAATCGGCACTCGGCTCGGTGTAGAGCACTGCTACTAACTCATCGTCATCGAAAGTAAGTGAAGTTAACGAAGCTAAACTGCACTGCCGCTTTCGAGGATCATGTGGGAATCGACGATCTTCAAAATCAAGACGGCTGATCCAGATTGGTAATTGATGGCTAACAATTACGGCTTCATGACCGCGAGCGGCATCCCGAGCTCGCTCGACGCCTTGCCGCATTCGTTTTGCTACTACAACATAAGGCTCACCCCAAGACGGTTTGACGGGGTTATACAAATGGCGCCAAGCCTTTGGCTGGCGAAGAACGCCGTCTCCAACTGAAACCCGTTGACCTTCAAAAACATTGTCGGCTTCAATCACATCTTCGTCAGTGCCAATTGTTAAGCCGTGAATTCCCGCAATCGGAGCAGCTGTCTGTTGCGCCCGCTCTAACGGTGAAGCGGTAATAACTGTGATATCTCGATTAGCTAGCGCATCTGCTGCGCGCTGCGCCATTTCGTGTCCAAGTTCAGAAAGTCGAAACCCAGCAAGACGTCCATAAAGGATTTTGTCTGGGTTATGTACCTCACCATGACGCAGTAAGTGAACTGTTGTTCGCATACTACTAATCAGATCACGTTGCGCGACGTCGTGCAGAAGCGCGCTTGCGAGAAGGTCGCCAGCCCACCGATCCTGCGGTTGCTGCTTCGTCTCGAAGCGCCCCACCATGAACTGCTAGTGCGTTAGCAAGCGCAGTAATGGTGGCATCCTCGGGCAGCACATCAACCCTGAGGCCGTGTTCTTGCGCAGTCTTGGCTGTAGCTGGTCCAATGCAAGCAATGATCGTAGAAGGGTGTGGTTTGCCGGCGATACCGACTAAATTGCGCACCGTGCTACTTGAAGTGAACACGACTGCATCGAACCCACCACTCTTAATTGCTTCCCGAGTTTCAACAGCAGGAGGCGAGGCACGAACGGTTCGGAAGGCAGTTACATCCTCCACTTCCCAACCCAGTTCAGTTAAACCTGCTACCAAAGTGTCAGTTGCAATGTCGGCACGTGGCAAGAAAATGCGGTTGATTGGATCATTGATGGAATCAAACTCTGGCCATTCTTCTAACAAACCAGCTGTGGTCTGCTCAAGCTCTGGGACTAGGTCTGGCAGAACTCCCATTGCAACCAGTGCTGCAACGGTATCTGCACCAATCGCTGCGATGCGAATTCCGGAAAGTGAGCGTGCATCCAAGCCGCACTCCTGGAAGCGTTCGCGAATCGCGCGGACTGCATTCAAGCTTGTGAAGACAACCCATTCATAACGGCCAGAAACTAAGCCATGAATGGCACGTTCCATTTGCTGTGGGGTACGCGGCGGCTCAACTGACATTGTTGGCACTTCAAATGGCACCGCGCCAAAGGAAATTATTTGTTCCCGCAAGTTTTCAGTTGAATCTTTTGTGCGTGGCACAAGTACCCGCCAGCCGTGGAGTGGGCGATTTTCAAACCACGAAATACGTTCGCCTACGGCATCTCCAATGATTACGATTCCTGCACCCATTTGCTTGGCAAGTTTTACTGCGTTTGGCAATGCTTCCAAAGTTGAATGCAACGAGCGCTGTTCTACCGTGGCGCCATCGCGCACAATCGCGACTGGTGTTGCACCCTCGCGACCAGCTTTGATAAGTGCCTTGGAAACTTCAGTTACTCGATCTGCAGCGTTGTGCACCACAAGTGTGACAAGCGGATCAACGTGTGATGCCCAATCAACAGTCGGTGAATCAGCGTCAATTATGCGAACTTCGCGGGTGCGACCGCCGGTTAGCGATACTCCAACGTGTGCCGCAACTGCAGTCAACGGTGAAACGCCAGCAGCCACTTCAAATGCATGACCTGTCTTGGCCAATGCAGAAGTTTCCATAGCAAGTCGACCGTCCAGAACAGGATCGCCAGAAAGCAGTCGAACCACTTGTTGGCCATCTTTTCGGGCATCAATTAAAACTTTGGTCCGGGCAGCTAATGAAAGCGGCGCACCAACGTTATCGATGGCAACCAAAACTTGACCAGAAGAAACCAACTCAGCGAGCCGGGTGACCTCTTGGTCAACGACTACGACATCGGCGGCTTGTAGCAACCGATGGGCTCGTACCGTTAACAATTCTGGGTCGCCAGGTCCGGCCACCACAAAAGAGACTCCGACTGCAGCAGATACCTGCGAGCTAGCCATTTACACACCTACCTTGTTTGTGTACTTGCAGCTTTGGGAAGTCATTTATTAACTCACATTCGCCTGAGTCAGCGCAGATTGAGATTTGCGTTGCTCATGGAATGCAAGAATTTGTAACTCTGTCGCGAGATCAACGCGACGCACATCAACACCAGCTGGAACTTCAATTTGTACTGGGGCAAAATTCAAAATACTTGTGACGCCATTACGCACCATCAAGTCGCAGATGTCTTGCGCAGCTGCTTCTGGGGTCGCTATTACGCCAATGGATGCGTTGGAACTCAACACAACTTGCGCCAACTTAGAAATGTCTTGCACGACAATTTCTTTTCCGGCAACTGTTACGGTTTCGCCAACCAGTTTTTTGTCACTGTCGAATAATCCAACAACAGAAAATCCGCGCGAGGCAAAACCTGGGTAACCAGCAAGTGCATGTCCTAGATTTCCAATACCAACAATGACAACAGGCCACTCCTGAGTAAGGCCAAGTGCGCGTGCAATTTGATAAAGCAAGAAATCAACGTCATAGCCAACGCCGCGAGTTCCATACGAGCCAAGGAACGAAAGATCCTTGCGAAGTTTTGCGCTAGATACACCACTGGCCTCGGCCAGTTCTTCGGACGAGACCAGAATTACACCGCGAGAAGTTAGCGAAACTAGGTTGCGGTGGTACATCGGAAGGCGACTAACAGTTGCGTCGGGAATTGCACCGCGCGAACTTAAGTGCGTTTTAGGTGCCTGTGACAGCGCCATGAAAACCACCCTTCTAGTGTCCTTATGGCGAACAGGTTATGCGGTATCTCGCTGAGTGCAAAATTGGCGCAGATACCCCAATTCGTGCTAGGTAAATTAAGGATTTTGGGTGTGACAATCGTGACTAATGTGATTTGACTACTGAAGTATTTTCAGTTGTTTTTTTTCAACAAAGCTGTGCGTAATCGCTTCTCGTCTACCCGCCACTTGTCGTGCACTTTTCCATCGATTAATACGACCGGAATTGATTCAAAATATTGATCCGCTAGCTGCGCATCATCCAGAATTGATAATTCACTCCAAGTTTCGCCAAGTTCAGCGCAAACTTTGGCAATTGTTAATCTCGCGTTTTCGCATAAGTGGCAATCTGGTTTTCCAATGAGAACCACACGTGAATCCATGTTTTTATTGCCTTCCAGTTGTACCAAGTGTGGCACATTGCATTCCCAGTTCCCAGTAATACTTTCGCAGTACCCTTTAAATATGGCTACGAGTGATGGGCTCAATATCGACGCAGATTTGCGTCTGAATCCGGTAGCCGAAACTCTTCCTGAACCTGAGAACATTGGTGCATTTTTCGACATCGATAACACGATCATGCGTGGGGCAAGTATTTATCACCTTGCCCGAGGACTTTTTGCACGTAAAATTTTGAGCGCAACAGACTTAGCAAACTTTGCGATTGCCCAAGGGAAGTTTCTGACTTACGGATCTGAGAATCTTTCCGATATGGCAAGAATCACAGAAAATGCATTGTCGTTTGTTACTGGCAGATCCGTCGCAGAAGTAACTGCGCTATCTGAAGAAATTTTTGACGAAATTATGGCCGACAAAATTTGGCCAGGCACCGTTCAATTAGCTCATACTCATCGCGCCGCTGGACATCAAGTTTGGTTAGTCTCTGCTGCACCGATAGAACTCGCCAACATCATCGCAACGAAACTCGGCCTTTCGGGCGCGATCGCGACTGTAAGCGAAATCGAAAATGGCATTTACACCGGCAAGCTAAAAAATCCACCCATGCACGGCGAGCAAAAGGCTCTGGCAGTTTCTCGCCTTGCCAAGGAAAAGGGAATTAATCTCGAACATAGTTTTGCGTATTCAGATTCGAGTAATGACATTCCGTTGCTCAGTAGCGTTGGAAATCCAACTGCGATAAATCCTGATTCCACGTTGCGAAATCATGCAGCTGCTAATAACTGGCCAGTTCATGATTTCCGCCGCCAGCGACTGGTGAAACGTTATGGAATTCCAGCTGGCGCGACAGTCATTGCATTAGTAGGCGCGGGTGCCGGGATCGCAATTGCAGCAACCCGACGCTCCCGCGCCTGAAGATTTTTGAGGTAAGGGTTACTTACCCTAGATTTTTGAGGTAAGGGTTACTTACCCTTATTTCGACGCTGAGAACGCGTCTTCTTCAACATCTTGCGATGCTTCTTCTTGGCCATGCGCTTGCGGCGCTTCTTAATCACCGAGCCCATTTGGACCACCTTTACATCTGTTGTTAATTATGAGTCTACGCACTTAACTTGAAGGTCATTACTGCGCACTAGGCGCGGGCTCTAAGCCAGCTAACTAGCCAGCCTCGACGAATGATTCTTGAAGGTAAGTGTGAACTGCTTGTTCTGGAATTCGAAATGAGCGACCAACTTGTACTGCTGGTAATTCACCGTTGTGAACTAACCGATACACGGTCATTTTTGATACTCGCATTACTGTTGCAACTTCAGCCACTGTTAAGAAGCGAACTTCGCCGAGCGGCCGATCGTTAGATGCACCCATGGGTCACCGAAACCATTCTGTGTGGGTTAAGCACCGGCATCCCCTCCGGGCTGAACGTCACACTTGTACGTAGTTGCTTACATTAGTGGCGAATGGGGCTCAAGTGAAAGTCGGTTTGAAAAGTAATTAAAACTACAGCCGTGTAATTTCTATTTGCTAGCTCAAAAGAACTGGCTATTGCATACCCAGTTTCACTTTGTTCGCCTGCGAACAAGTTTTAGAACTTTTCTTATTCGCTCAAAAGAACTGGCTATTGCATACCCAGTTCTTTTGAGCGATCCCTTGCTGCTTCCATCGCACTCAAGAAAGCGGCCCGAACTTTAAAATCATCAAACTGTCGAAGTGCCGCAACTGTAGTTCCGCCAGGCGAGGTAACTTGCTCACGCAATACCGTTGGGTGCTCGCCAGTTTCGCGCAACATGGTTGCGGCGCCATAAACCGTTTGCAGCACCAATTCATTAGCTACATCGCGCGGCAGTCCTAGCATTACCCCGCCTTCGATCATGGCTTCAACGGCGTAAAAAATGTAGGCCGGCCCGGAACCTGAAATTGCAGTTACTGCATCTTGATATTTTTCGGGTACCCGAACTACTTGTCCAACACTTCGCAACAATTTCTCTGCTGTTTGCATGTGTTCTTCAGTGCAATGTGAACCAGAATTGATTGCAGCCATACCCTCGTCAACAAGTGCCGGAGTATTTGGCATAACGCGGATTACTGGGGTTTCTGGTGGTAATAAATTCTCTATAAACGTAGTCGTTATTCCAGCGGCTAACGAAACAACTAGCGTGTTTGGTTTTAGCGAGTCCCGAATTTCTGCCAGAACGATTGCCATGTCTTGCGGCTTAACAACTAAGACCACAGTCTGCGCTTTTGCTGCAACCTCTTGGTTCGTGCCATTTGTGACACCATGTTTTTGTGTGACCTGCGCTGAACGTTCCAATCTTCGGTCTGCAATTAGCAATTCACTTGTCGGCACACCCGCGCGCAATAGTCCAGACAGCAGGGCTTCGCCCATTACGCCAGCACCAATGATTGCGATAGTCATGATCGCAAGATTAGTCTTTGGAAATTAAGGACCGCAAGAAAAGCGCCAAGTTTGTTGGCTTTTCTGCCATTCGACGCATCAAATACGGGTACCACTGCTGACCGTACGGTACGTAAATGCGAACTTTGTGACCAAGTTCCGCAAGACGAAGTTGTTCTTGTGGTCGCACGCCAAGAAGCATCTGGAATTCAAATGTGGACTTATCGCGCCCACCGCTAAGGGCCAAAGCCTGGCCGATTTGAATCAATCGAGGGTCATGAGTGGCCAACATTGGATACGCGCTGGACTCAAGTAATGTCCGCATGCTGCGAACAAATGCTTTGTCGATTTCAATGCGCTCCACATAAGCAACGTCAGATGCTTCCGCGTATGCGCCTTTGCATAACCGGATTCGAGAATCTTGGTAAGAAAAAGCGGCTACATCAGCTTCGGTACGAATCAATTGTGCTTGCAACACGCCCCCGGCCATAGGGAATTCATTTCGAATTGCGGAAAGTATTCGAAGCGTGGAGTCAATTGTGGTGTGATCTTCCATATCAAAAGTAACGGTTGTGCCCACAGCTTTGGCTGCTGCGCAGATAGAAAGAGCATTATCCAGGGCTATTGCTTCGCCATCTGTTCCAAGCGCTTGGCCAACTGCAGACAACTTCACAGACACTTCGGAACTGCCAGTTAATCCAGCGCTGGAAAGTGCCCCGAGGACATCTTTGTAATCCGAAACTGTTGTCTCTGCTGCCGCACGATCTAAGGTGTCTTCGCCAAGTCGGTCAACGGATGCTAGCAATCCAACATCATGCAGACTCTGCACTGTGGCAATAACGTCGGCGGTAGTAGTGCCAGCAACAAATCGATTAACAACACCTCGACTCAATGGTGAGGTGGAAACGAGGTGCTCCAACTTTTTACTTCGAGACGCCGAAACTAATAATTCGCGAAGCATGATTCTCCTGACCTATTTGGCCTTAAGCGGCCTAGGCTTAACTTTACGCTTATTGCTCAGTCACACATCGTCCGGGAACCAGTCCAACCGGCGCAGAATCAAACCTTCTCGAAGTGCCCAAGGGCAAACTTCCAGGATCGTTAACCCCAAAAAGGCCATTGCCTCTTGCGCAACAATCGCACCTGCAATTAGTTGCTCAGCTCGCCCACTTGAGACCCCCGGTAATTGTGCGCGCTGTGCGTAGGTCATTTCACTTAAATTTGGAACCCAGGTATCCAAAGTCTTAAGCGATAGTTCGCGCTGAACTCGCTGGCCTTCACTTGACGCGGCTGCACCACCAATTCGGGCTAATTGCCGGAAAGTTTTGCTGGTCGCAACGGCATGATCAAAATTGACACCTTGTAGTTTTGAAAAGTTTTCTTCTAAAGTTTTTTTAATATATTTCCTTAACGATTTGATTTCTTCACCGCTTGGAATTTCCGACGTAAAGAAGTCTCGAGTTAATCGGCCTGCGCCCAATGGGATTGACATGGCGAGATCCGGGTGTTCATCTGCGCCAAACGCCACTTCAAAAGACCCGCCACCAATATCAGCTACTAACAATCGTCCAGATGACCAGCCAAACCACCGTCGAACTGCTAAAAATGTCAGGGCAGCTTCATGTTCGCCATTTAGAACCTGAAGTTCGATTCCCGTTTCTGCCTTTATTTTGGCCAAAATTGCATCAGAGTTACTTGACTCTCGAATTGCCGAAGTAGCAAAGGCAAGTAACTCATCGCAATCATGATCTTTGATGTAGTTATTGCATTCGTGCAGCACCTCAATTAAAGATTTAACGGATGACTTGGTTAAGCTGCCTTCATCTTTAAGCTGCTGGGCCAACCTCAGCTCATACTTTTGGGACATAGCTGGGATGGGGGCTGCACCGGCATGAGCGTCAACGATTAACAGGTGAACAGTGTTTGAACCAACATCTAACACCGCCATGCGCATAGTCGAAATGTTACTGGTGAGATGAGTGCAATGTGCGTAAGCACACCAAAGCATAATAAGATTCATCCGTGGTTGAAAAGAATCCTGATTTCCCTCGCGCTTGGGTCGAGTTTGTTGATCCTGAGAATGACACAAATTTATATCGTTGCGATTTAACTTGGCTCACAAGTCGTTGGACTTGTATTTGGGGAAACGGCTGCAAAGGTATCGATAAAGAAAATCCTGATGTTGGTTGTTGCACACTCGGGGCTCACATCGCTGACAAAGAAGATTTTAAAAATACAAAAAAATATGCAGCGATGCTGACTCCTGACATTTGGCAAAACCATAAAGAGGGTCATAAAAACGGCATGTTTGAAAAAGATGACGAAGGCGATCGCAAAACTCGCGCCTTTAACGGCGCCTGCATTTTTCACAACCGAAACGAATTCGAAGGTGGCGATGGTTGCTCGCTACACATCCTGGCCGGAAAACTTGGCGTAAATCCTCTTGTGACAAAGCCACAAGTTTGTTGGGAACTTCCAATTCGTCGCACTTTCGAAGAAGTTAAGCGCCCTGATGATGTGGAAATAACCGTCATCGGTATCGAGGAATACACTCGGCGTGGTTGGGGTCCAGGCGGGGAAGATCTTGACTGGTACTGCACCACAGCTACGGAAGCCCATGTCGGTGCCCGCGCGGTTTACCAGTCCTACGAACCAGAACTTACTGCGCTTATGGGCAAAAAAGCTTACAAAATTTTAGCTGAGCACTGCAGTGCCCGCGAAGAAGTTATTGCCGCAGCAAAAGCAGCAAATAACACTCGAGCAATCAAGTACTTAGCGATCCACCCAGCAACTCCTAAATAGTCGTAGTCGCCGTATTTAACTGTCGGCGCTAACCCGTAATCTAAGGGCATGGCAAAAGCAACGCGTCCAACTTACAAATGCACTGAGTGCGGCTGGACGGGACACAAGTGGGTCGGGCGTTGCCCGGAATGCCAAGCCTGGAGTTCAGTCACAGAGTCAGCTGGCGGCGCCAGCAGTGCCGGACTTCGCACCTCAACAACTGGGGTTGCTCCTGGAAAACCAGCCCGACCAGTTAAAGATATTCCGCTTGGAGAAGTCGAACGTACCTCAACGGGTATCGAAGAATTCGATCGAGTTTTAGGTGGCGGACTCGTCGCTGGTCAGTGTGTGTTACTGGCGGGTGAACCTGGGGTTGGAAAATCAACCTTGTTGCTAGAAGCTGCCGATAAGTTTGCCAGAGCAGGTACCAAGCCTCGAAAAGTACTTTATATCTCCGGCGAAGAATCGGCTGAGCAAATTGGAATTAGAGCCAGGCGGATTGGTGTTAATGCGCAGACGCTATTGATCGCAGATGAAACTGATTTAGCTGTGCTGCTTGGTCATGTTGAAGATGTTGATCCAGATTTATTGATCGTTGACAGTGTGCAAACAATTGCCTCAGCAGAACTTGATGGTCGAGCAGGCGGCGTTGCCCAAGTACACGAGGTGACTCAAGTTTTAACGCGCGCAGCCAAAGGCCGCCGTATGCCGCTGCTGCTAATAGGGCAGTCCACCCGAGATAACTCTGTTGCTGGACCTCGATCACTAGAGCACCTAGTCGATACCGTTCTTACATTTGAAGGTGACCGAGGCACACCGCTTCGTCTATTGCGAGCAAATAAAAATCGTTACGGTCCAGCGGACGAGGTTGCGTGCTTCGAACAAGCCGATGATGGGTTGCGTCAAGTCACTGATCCCTCTGCGTTATTTCGCTCTCAGCGCGACCAGGCAATCCCTGGAACATGTATTGCCATAACCCTTGAAGGTCGGCGCGCCCTATTGGTGGAAGTGCAGGCGCTAACTACAACTAGTCCTGGCAATAATCCAATGCGCCGCACTACTGGATTTGATAATGCTCGAGCCGCAATGTTAATTGCTGTGACGGAGCGAGCAGCTCGATTGAAGCTTTGGGATAAAGACGTTTACTTGGCCACGGTTGCTGGCGCCAAGATTTCTGATCCAGGTGCAGATTTAGCGATGTGCTTAGCAATAACTTCCTCAGCTCGCGATAAGGCTTTACCCATTGACTTGGTGGCAATTGGGGAAGTCGCCTTGAGCGGCGATGTTAGGCCAGTTCCAGGAATGAATCAAAGATTAAGCGAAGCTGCCCGCATCGGTTTCAAAACTGCTTTGGTCCCGAAAGGCACCAAGTTGCCACCAGGAGTAAAAGGTATTCGACTAATTGAAGTAAGTTCACTTGGCGATGCGGTTAACGCAGTCTGAATTCTTTTCAATACCTAGCATTTTCTCGATTTCGACATAGACTCATTCCAACTCCAGATAGAAAGAACAGTCGTGGTTATCAAAGAGCAAGTTGATTCCGCTGAACTTCTTCGCTCTGTTCTCGCTCAAGTAGCGCCAGGAACTGCGCTACGCGATGGCTTGGAGCGAATTCTGCGCGGTAGCACTGGGGCGTTGATTGTCCTTGGCCAAGACAAGACCATCAGCGCAATAAGCAGCGGTGGTTTTGATGTCAACATAGATTTTTCTGCAACTCGCCTTCGTGAATTAGCAAAAATGGATGGCGCCGTTATTTGTGACCGTGAGGCGTTAAAGATTATTTCGGCTGCTGTGCAACTTCTGCCAGATCCTAAAATTCCAACTGATGAACAGGGAACGCGTCACCGCACCGCGGATCGTGTTTCCCGTCAATCAAACTTGCCAGTTATTAGCGTAAGTAAATCAATGAACATCATTGCGCTGTACCTGGATGGTCGGCGTTATGTGTTGGAGGACTCAGCAACCATTCTTTCCAAAGCTAACCAGGCACTTGCAACTTTGGAGCGATATCGAGCCCGCTTAGACGAAGTTGCTGGCTCACTTTCCACTATGGAAATTGAAGACTTAGTTACTGCCCGTGACGTTTCAACAGTCGTGCAACGTCATGAAATGGTTCGAAGAATTTCAAATGAGATTGCAGCACACGTCATTGAACTTGGTTCTGATGGACGATTATTGTCACTCCAGCTAGAGGAACTTATTTCGGGAACTGCCGCTGATTTGAGTTACATCATTGCTGACTACTTGCCAAGTGGTGGTAGAAAGGCCAACAAACCTGGAACTGTTTTGGCGAACCTTTCGGAATTAGATGCTTCTGGGTTGTTGGATGTCTCAAAAATTGCTGAAGTTATTGGCTTGCCAAGTGATACCGAATCCTTAGATAACTCCGTTCATCCGCGTGGCTTCCGACTACTAGCCAGAGTTCCTAGATTGCCCGAACAAATATTTGAAAACTTGATTTCCCACTTTGGCAGTTTACAAAAACTACTTTCTGCTTCTGTCGAAGAATTGCGTGACGTTGAAGGTGTGGGCGAAACAAGAGCTCGGGCTATTCGGGAAAACTTGTCGAGAGTTGCCGAAGCAAGTTTGTTAGAACGTTACGTTTAATTTCTTCAAAGTTATTTAGGGACTTACTACTGCAATAACTTCTTCGAAGTTACTTCGGTACTTACTGCTGCAATAACTTCTTCGAAGTTATTGCACTTCAAACTTCATGCCGTCGCTATTTAAACTACCGTTGCGGCCATGTGCCCAATAAGCACCGGGCTGCGCCATGTTTCGAACTTTGCAACCTTTAGCAGTCTGCTTTCCAATCCAGACCACATTTACGCTCCACTCTTGGCCAGGTGCGAACTCTTGCAGATCTTTTTCAGTACTGGCATTGCAATGATCTGTTGACCAAATTAATGCTGGCCCAGAAATAACAGTTATTTCGTTTGCACCGCTACCAACGTCGCGCTTACATGTTGTGGTCGAAGTATTTTTCAAAATCATCTTGATATGAACGCCTTCACCAACATCTGTTGTGTTGCGATCAATTTCAACTTGCATTGAGATTTGTGCGTCGGAGCATTCCCCTTCTGCCACAACTTGAACTGTGGGCTGAGCAGTTGGCTGCAGGGTTTGGACAGTAGGTGTGGCAGGTTCAGTAAGTCCTGTGCTGTCAGCTGACGTGCCTGGAGTGGCTGAAGCGGCGGCTAACGGCGTTGCTGAAGCAGCACTAGCGGGAATTGCGGCAGCGGCTGGATTCCCATCGTCGCCACCAGAAAACATTTGTGTTAGTGCAAATAATGTTAAAAAGGCTAGTAACCCGACCAGTAATCTGCGTCGCCAATAAACCACCGGTTCCTCGGGGCCAATTGGATGAACTACACCTGTCACAAGATCACGGTATAAAGCAATTGGGCTTTATTGCAGTAGGCGCGAGCAAGTAGTTCATGCGCAAAGCAAAAAGCAGGGGCTACCGCAACCGGTAACCCCTACTTTTTGACCTAACTAGCCAACAAGGTCCTTGATTGCCTCATCCTTTTCCTTCCGAACTAATCCGATTAGGTAACCGAGTAATAGCGCTGCGAACGGAACAACCAGCAACACTGTGCCCGTCAGATTTTGTGCCCAGGGAGTTACGGTTGGGTCAATGTCTGGCGCTACGGTACCTGCAAGTAAAGAGAAACGTGACATCAGCAAATACTGACCGAAAGCCAACCCAATCGCAGCTAGAACAGGTGCGATAAGGCGAACGAAAACGTTTTCATCGACCTTGTTCTTTGCAAAGAATGCAATCACTGCAATGCTGACCAAAATTTCCACCAACACAATTGCAATAACGGCAGTTGCGCTCAGCCAGTAGAACAGATTCAGGATTGGATCAAGAGCGTTTACCTGGAAGTAGAGGATAACAATCACCGCAAGTGCCGAAGTAACAATGGCAGCATTTTGGGGCGCTCCACGACTATTAACCTTTGCAAGTGCTGGTGGCAGCACTCCGCCACGGCTCATGGCAAATAGATATCGACTAGCAGAGTTTTGGAATGCAACAACGGCCGCAAACAAACTCGACAAAATCAGCCAGCCCATGAGCGTTCCTAGCCAAGGACCAACAAAAGTGCTTGCGACTGTAATCAATACATTTGCTGGGTTGGCAAGAGGTACGCCATCAACCGACGACCATTCAACAGTTTTATTCACTGCTTCCGATGAACCCATCGCTGTGATCATTGCAAAAGTAACTAAAACGAAAACTGAGGTAATTGCTCCTACCGCGAAGTAGGTGGCACGAGGCACCGCACGTTTTGGATCTTTAGTTTCTTCACCATAAATTGCAGTCGCTTCGAATCCGATGAACGAGGCAAATGCGAAGGCAAATGCAATACCAGCAGTTCCAAGTAAACCACCAGCAAAAATGCTGCTAGGGGAAAAAGACGCTCCCAAATTCCAGCCCTCTGGCCCACCATCAACAAGTACTGCTAATGAAGTGATAACTAGTGCGGCCATTTCTGCCAGCATGAAAGTACCTAAAACTTTGGCGCCAACATCTACTCGCAATAGCGACAGAACTGTGGCAATTACGAGCGCAATTAACGCCCATGTGTACCAAGAGATATCTAGGCCAAACTTTGCTGACATCTGCCCAGCCATTACAGCTCCAAAGAAGCCATAGATGCACCACTGGACAGCTAGATAGGCAACCATCGAAACAAAAGCGGAGCCTACGCCCATGTTTGTTCCCAAGCCTCTACCAACGTATGCAAAGAATGCACCAGCATTCGTGACACGATGACTCATCGCTGCATATCCAACGCTGAATAAAAGTAAAACAAGTCCCACCAAGAGGTATGCACCTGGGGTGCCGGATCCACTACCGAGAACAATTGCAACTGGTGCAGCGCCAGTCATACCGGCAAGTGGTGCAGCGGCAGCTACGACGAAGAAGACAATGCCAAGAACGCCAATGCTCCCTTTGCGCAGACTTTCATTTTGTGTTTCATGATCAGAATTACGTGTTGTCATGGGCTCCTCCTAGAGTCCTTAACTTGCGCCTTACGTTGCCTGCCCGATGCAAACAACTTGTCGTGCTCATCCACCCTGCTTAACACGGGCTGGAAGACTTAACACCCCATTCACAAAATTCGAACGGGTCCTAACGATAGTTCCAGTTCTTTCCAAAAAAATCCGCCTTTTTCGCATTTCCACCAACAAAATCTTTATTTCCAGGCGTGCTAGTGAGGCTCCAATGCAGTGATGGGGGCCTTGGGCACCAAAAGCCAAGTGCTTTGGGCGTGTCGGACGTGAAACATCGAATTTTAAAGGGTTTTCAAAGAATTCTTCATCAAAGTTTGATGAGGCGTACCACATCACAACCTTGTCCCCGGCTGCAATTGGGTGGCCATCTATCTCGGTGTCTTTAGTGGCCGTGCGGCGGAAATGAAGAACCGGGGTGGCATACCGAATTATTTCTTCTACCGCATTTTCAATTAGATCTGGGTTGTCATAAAACATTTCCAACTGTTCTGGATTGTCCATAAATGCATGCAGGCCATTTGATATCGCTGTGCGAGTCGTTTCATTTCCAGCAAAAACCAAAACCTGAAAGAAATTTGCAAATTCAGTTTCAGATAGATGCTCTCCGTCGACTTGCGAGTGCACCAAAGTGCTAACCACATCCTCATGAGGATTTGCTCGCCGCTCGTCGCCTAACTTCCTTCCGTATTCAAAAAGTGCAAAAGCGGCTGGGCTATTGAAAGGTAATAGCTCTAGCGGTGTTTTATTTCCATACGCATCTGGTTCAAGTGGTTCGCCCGTTGTTCCTTCAACTAAGTGATCACTTAGCTCAACCATGTAGTCGGCATCTTCACTCGGCACACCAAGAATGTTTACGATTACCTGAATGGGCAACGGAGATGAAATCGCAGTAACAAGATCTACGTCTGAGTTCTCAACCGCGGCGTCTAGAAGTGTCGCTGCAATCTTT
The DNA here is from genome assembly GCA_037619625.1 of Actinomycetes bacterium. Lineage (GTDB taxonomy): Bacteria > Actinomycetota > Actinomycetes > S36-B12 > UBA5976 > UBA5976. Next base: position 18,669 of record JASJMK010000046.1, on the reverse strand, counting down.
TGGGTTGCCGCTTCGTAATCTGCAACTTTGCGCAAAGTAAATGGTGGCATGGCCAATTTGCGCAATCGGGCATGGATCGGCGGATCACTTTCAATTATCGAGCGCCTAGACGCCATAGCCTCATCTGGCAGGTCCCAAAGATTTACCATTTTCTGGGCAGACGAAAAAGTTTCCCAGTCTCTGGTTACTTGAATGATGTCGTTGTATCTCGTTATTGCCCAGAAGTCACCGTCTGCATACTCGTGACGATAAACCGGAGCGTTGTGTCGCATCCAGCTAAATGTTTCGTGCGGTATCCCCTGCTCATAAATTGCAGGATCAACGATGTTAATTGCTTCCTTGGTGGTCATTAAAATCTCCAGATCTTTATTTAAGGAATTAGGGCAATCCGACCATCGACAGTGCCGGCTATAAGTCGTTCGTGTGCTTCTTGAGCGCTAGCTAGGGGTATTGCTTCAACGGAATGTTTCAATTCATGCTTGTTCGCTAGAGCCAATAACTCACCTAGTTGGCCTTGCGTTCCCCAAATGCTTGTCATGAAACGTGCTTCATGCGGCACGGCACCAAAGCCAAATGGGATCTTGCCACCAAAAATTCCAACTAATACAGCGGTACCTTGACGTGCAATATTCTTCGCCATCAACTCAAGCGTGTTCTGGGCGCCAACGAAGTCAATAATCGCATCAAAAGTTCCATCTAGCTCTGTCGGACTGGCAACTTCATCTGCGCCAACGGCTAGCGCGCGTTTAAGTTTGTCGCTCGACAAGTCTGTCGCAACCACTCTGGCTTCAGATTGCAACTTTAGGAATTGAATTCCAAATTGCCCAAGTCCCCCCGCACCAATAACTAGTACCCGACTCTTCTTAGTTAAGTTTGGCAAAGTATGACTGACCGCTCGGTAAGCGGTTAGTCCGCCGCAAGCAAGAGGAGCAGCCGAGAGTGGGTCTAGATCGCCAAGTGGAACCAAATATGACTTGTCCTTAATCAACATTTTTTCGGCATAGCCGCCGTTGCGAAAAAGGCCCGCTTCAGTCGCGTTTGGGCAAATCATTTCTTGACCACTCGAACAGGCCCAGCAATCAGCCTTCAGACATCCCCAGCATGGGTAAACCATTACCGGACCTAGTTCGGCATGAACCCCGACCACCTCATGTCCCATGACCATTGGCAGCGGGCTTGGGTAAATACCCTCAACCACGTGTAAATCTGAATGGCAGACGCCACATGCCGTCACATCAATCACGGTTTCAGATCCACTTGGAATCGGGTCTGGGTAGTCCAAATACTCAAGCGTTGCGCCAACACCACTCAAAACTACGGCTTTCACTGGCCGGCCTTCCTTTCGTTTGCTTCCAAATCAAATCAATTTCGAGGCGAAATCAAGTACATTCAGTTTCAAGGCACATTACCCTTAAGGAATATCTAAAACCTGACTTTGGGGGAATTCGTGTCGCAAACTCAATCCACAGATCTAAAGCGCGTCGCAGACTTATGCGAAAAACACAACATTCACACTGTCGAATGCATCATTGTCGACAACTGGGGGGTGCCACGTGGAAAGCGCTTACCAACTGAGCAGTTCTTGCGAAATGAGGGTTATGGGATTGCAAATGTTGTACACACTTGGCAACCTCGATGCGAAATTGAAGTAACCCCTGTTCAAGAAGTGAAAGACATTCACGTTCAACCAGACTTGAGTTCGTTCCGAGTCGCTGGCTGGGATGAAGGTATCGGCGTTGTGTTATGCGATACCTACACCACTGATACGCACGAGCCGGTAGACATCGACCCGCGACAAATGTTGAAAACAACTTTGAAGAAGTTTGCTGATTTGGGCTACTCAGTGAATGCGGCAACTGAGCTTGAGTTTTATTTATTCAATCCAGATGGCACGCCACTCTTCACTTCTTTGCAGTGTTACGGAATAAACAAAGGAGCAGAGTTGGAGCCGATTATTCTAGAAATTCGAGAGGCTCTGAGAAAAACTGGAATGCTTGTTGAAGCCAGCAACGTTGAGTACGGACCGTCTCAAATCGAAATCAATTTACGCTACAGCGAAGCTATGAAAATGGCCGATGACACCGTTCTGTACAAATACATCGTTCGATTGGTTGCTCAGAAACATGGTTTAGTAGCGAGTTTCATGGCCAAGCCAATCCTGGGTGAGTCCGGTTGCGGTATGCACGTGCATCAAAGTTTGGTGACCAAAGATGGCAAGAATGCTTTTGATGCAAACGACGGAAAAGGTGCTCTTGATTCGGCGTTGATGGAAAAGTACCTTACTGGATTGATGGCTTACACCAAAGATTTACAGGTAGTTAACACTCCGACCATTAATGGGTACAAGCGATTAGTGGATTACAGTTTCTCGCCAACGCAAGTTACCTGGGGTCTGGATAATCGCTTAGTTGGAGTTCGTTGCATTAATGGCGCAAAAAGTTCCAATCGCATTGAATGGCGTTGGGCTGCTGCGGACGCGCATCCTTACTTAGTTCTAAACGGTGCTCTGGCTGCAGGCTATGAAGGACTTACGAACGACTTACCGCTGCCAGAAATGGTTACTGGAGACCCACACCCTGAAGATAAATGGGATCGGCTTCCAAGTCATCCGGGGGAAGCGATTGACAATTGGGAAGCCAGTGCCTTTGCTCGACGTGCATTTAGTGATGCGTTTGTGGATATGTGGGCCGCAGTTCAACGAGTCGAATTAGCAACGTTTGCATCGCAAGTTACTGATTGGGAACTTGCTCGTTATCGGGAGATTATTTAGATCATGCGTACCTTGTTAATCAGTCATGAAGAAGCTGGCCGACCAGGTGTAATTGGCGACATTCTAGAATCGCGCGGTATCGAAACGAAGCGACACGTAATTCTTGGCGAAGATGGTGAACTGAACTTGAATTTCCCTGATCCATCTGAATTTGATTTTATTATTTCATTTGGGTCTTTCTACAGTGCGTATGATCCAGAGGTCGCTACTTGGGTAGACGCTGAAGAAGAATTGATAAATCTTACTTTTGATCAGAAAGTTCCATTTCTTGGTGTTTGCTTTGGCGGTCAAGTGTTAGCAAAGGCGGTCGGCGGCAGTGTTGAAAAGTCTGATGAACTTGAACTAGGAGAACTTCATATAAAGGAAACCGCACTCGGTTTGCCATTTCCAGAGGGCCCTTGGTTTTCTTGGCACAGTGACCGAATGATCCTTCCTGATCACATCGAAGTTTTGGCTGAGACTCCATCCGCTGTGCAAGTCTTCCGGCACAAAACCGCAGTTGGACTCCAGTTTCATCCTGAAGCTACAACTGACTTAGTTCAAGCCTGGTTAGACATCGGTGGGGCTAACTATTTACCAACTGGGATGACTACTGAAATATTGATGTCTGAATTAAATGAAATTTCTGATGAAACTGCACAAAACTGCGAAGTCTTGGTCGACTGGTTTATTTCAGAATATGTAGCCGCTGAAAAGTCTTAATAAGACTTTGGCAAGCCCAGCACATGCTGTCCGATGTAAGCCATAACTAAGTTATTGTTAATTGGGGCAACTTGATAAAGCCTGGTTTCACGGAACTTACGCTCAATGTCGTACTCTTCAGCGAACCCCATGCCGCCATGCGTATCTATCGCCGCATTTCCAGCGGCCCAAGATGCTTCCGCAGCCAGGAACTTCGCAGTGTTGGCTTGTGCGCCACAATCTTCGCCAGCATCAAAGCGAGCAGCAGCATCAAACCTAACTAAATCCGCTGCCCGAAGTTGCATGTACGACCGCGCCAATGGAAATTGCACTCCTTGATTCTTACCAATAGGGCCACCGAAAATTTCTCGACTATTCGCGTAAGAAACCGCACGGTCGAGGAAAAATCGACCGTCACCAATGCACTCAGCCGCAATCAAAATACGTTCGGCATTCATGCCATCCAAAATATATTTGAATCCTTTTCCTTCTTCGCCGATAAGTGAGTCTTCAGGAATAACAACGTTGTCAAAAAATACTTCCGTAGTGTTGTGATTCATCATTGTTTTGATTGGACGTATGGTTAATCCCTCAAGATTTCGCATATCAAAAATAAACACAGACATACCGGCAGATGGTTTACCACTTTCATCAAATGGTGAGGTTCGCGCCAGCAATAACATCAAGTCGGAATGAAGCGCACGTGAGGTCCAAATCTTTTGGCCGTTTATCTTCCAGCCACCATCTACGCGCTCTGCCTTAGTACGAATCTTGGTGGTTTCAGATCCGGCACTTGGCTCAGTTACGCCAAAAGCTTGGAGTCGCAATTCGCCAGCCGCAATCTTCGGCAAGTACTGCTGCTTTTGAGCGTCGCTGCCATGACGCAACAAAGTTCCCATGACATACATCTGGGCATGACAGGCACTTGGGTTTCCACCCGAAACTGCGATTTCTTCCAAGATGATTGAGGCCTCCGTTAAGGTTGCTCCGCCGCCGCCATATTCTTCGGGAATCAAAACGGAAAGCCAGCCATTCTTGGTCAGCGTTTCAACAAAAGCATCCGGATACTTATCTGGCTCTAAAGAGCGCCAGTACTCCCCTGGAAAATCTGCGCACAATGCAGCTATCGCAGAACGTAAATCTTCGTGACCCGCACTTGTCTTCAAATCCATTCACTATTTGTATCATCATTTAAAGCACTGTGTGGAATGATCCATATCGCGGGGCTTTGGCATCGCGCATCACGTCATCATTGGTAATGAAAGGGGCTTCCATGGATATCGAAATAGACCTAGGGAAATGCCAAGGCTATGCGCAATGCGTTCACGAGGCGCCGGAAATATTCGAGCTAAGCGAATCAGGCCGGGCCCAAATAGTGGTCGCTGGGGTAACTCATGAAAACGAAAAGTACGCACAAGCTGCTGCTGATCTTTGCCCAATGCAGGCAATTTCTATCAATGACCACTGAATCTTTCGTGCCCTAACGAATATTTCGTACTACGATGGGCGCATGCCTGAACTACATGGATTTATGCCCCCGCTTACACCAACCGGCAAAAGTGGAATTATTCCGCAAATGCCCTGGTACTACAGCGGTACTTTGCTAACTGTCGAGTACTTAACTGATCCTGCGAATGTTCGTGCGATCCTGCCACCCGATATCGATCTCGCCCCAGACCAGCCTGGCGCCGTTGCTTTGATTTGGGCAGATTGGCAATCCTGCAGCGAGGGCGGTGCTGAGTTACTGGATCCGATTCGCTCGCAGTATCTCGAAACCTTTGCAGTAGTTCGCTGCTCCTACGAAGGCGTAACTTACAGTCGCTGTGTTGCAATTTGGGTCACTAAGGATTTCGCAATTGCTCGTGGTTGGTATCAGGGGTATCCAAAGAAAATTGGCTCTGCACATGTCACTCGAATTTTTAATCGTGGCAAAGCGTCCCCTCGCCTAGAGGCTGGCGCAAAGCTTGGCGCAACTTTGTCTGCTTACGATCACAGGCTGGCTTCTGCTGTTGTAACGCTGCGCGAACCATGCGAAACTAACGGATTTGTAAATGGTCATGCAATGCTTCATAGCCGCTTCATGCCGTCAATTACAAAAGATGCCGGCCTATCTATGGATCAATTAATAACTATGCATGGAATAGATGCAGACCTTGGTCAAGCTTGGAAGGGCGACGCCGAACTAGTCCTCGGTGATTCGCAATGGGATGAACTAGCTTCGATACTTCCCGTTGAAAAAATACTTGGTGGCTACTACCGCGAAGTTGGAGTTACTTTCGCAGGTGGCAAATTAATTGCTGATCGCTCAAAGCCGATCTAGTAATCCCAGATATATTCATCTAGTTCCCAGGTAGTTATCTCGCGAGTACTTGGATCTGGAACTTCTGCTTCATAGCGTTCAATTTCATCGCGCTTCAAATTTAAGTGAGTTGAAACCACGATTGGTCCCATCAGATCTGCAAAGAGTGGGTCGGCATCAAGAGCATCTAGTGCTGCGGTAAATGTAAGTGGTAGCAATGGATCTGACTCATCTTCATAAGCCCAACCTTCCGCAGCTTTATTCGGCTTCATTTTCTGCTTAATTCCATCTAAGCCAGCAGCTAAGACTGAAGCAACCATGAGGTACGGGTTGGCTGCGCCATCACCGATTCGAATTTCAAGTCGAGTGCCTTCCCCGCGCTCAGGTGGAACTCGCAGCAGCGTAGCCCGGTTGTCATAACCCCAGTTCGCACGACTTGGCGCTAAAGTATCGGGTCCTAGTCGCTTGAACGCATTGATTGTTGGATTAGTAAATGCAGTGAGCGCATTTGCATGGCTTAGGATTCCGGCGATCATATGATTTGCAACTTCTGATAGCTCTTCGCCATTATGCATCTGATTTTTACCCTTGGCATCTACTACCGAGAAATGCAGATGGAAACCACTGCCTTCAGATTCAGCCCAAGGCTTTCCTAGGAATGTTGCGTTGTAACCTCGACGCACTGCGATATCTTTGATCGCTGTCTTGAATAAGAAAGTTCTATCTGTAGATTCCAAAGCCTCGCCGTGCCACAGATTAATTTCATACTGGGCTGCAGCGAACTCGTGATTACCAGCGAAGACGCCAATTGCCATTTGATCAAGCATGCGCAACATGTGTAAAAACGTGCCATCTGGATCCACAATTGCACCAGTTGTGTAAACCCGACCAGTTCGATGTAGCGGGCGTACCCATTCATTGTTCTCTTGCTTGGCCAAGTAAAACTCAAGTTCGGGTCCAATTACCGGAACCAATCCAACTTCCTCATACGCTTTCAGTACTCTCTGCAGAGCAGTTCGAGGTGCAACTGGATTCTCATCACCATTTGGCTCGAACGCATCAACGATCGCATATGCAACTCCTGGCTCCCAAGGAAGCTTGCGAATCGTGCTTGGATCAATCCGGCTAACGAAATCGGATAGCCCAGAGGAAATACTTCCATGTCCGTCCAACACGCCACCGCGGGTGGTTGTGACCCAAACTCCTTGGCAAAAAGCTGGCCCATGTGCAGCGGCTTTTTCCATTTGGCTAACGAGTAAATCTTTGGAGCGTGGGATTCCCAGTACATCGGCATAAACCAGCCGCAATACATCAATGTTCTCGCTATGCAGTTGGGCACGAAGCGCAGAAAGATCGAGCGACATGGTTCCTCCGAATATTCGTTAGGGTATGAACGATTTTTTTTATTTTAATCGTTTGGAGATCCTTTTAGGGCAGAATAGTAGAAATTATTACCTGGAAATGAGGTAGCCATGCGGGTACTCATTATTGCGCATGACCACGTCAGCCCACCCGGCCCTGTGGCCGAGAGGTTTCGTCACCACGGCTTTGAAGTAGACGAATATTTAGTTGTGTCTGAGGCGGATTTCCCCGAACCAAACGTAGTTAGGGAGTTTCCCAATCTTGGCGACTACGAAGTAATAGTTCCAATGGGCGCTCCATGGGGAGCTTGGGACGATGATCGCATTGGAAACTGGCTAGCCCCAGAGTTGGAATTCCTAACCAATGCGATCGCGCAAGATGTACCCATCTTCGGTATTTGTTTTGGTGGTCAGCTACTTGCTCGAGCACTGGGAGGCAGCGTAGCGCCGGGGCCTAAGCCTGAAATTGGTTGGACCGTAGTTCATACCGACAATCCGGACTTAGTTTCGGCTGGTCCATGGTTTCAGTTTCACTATGACCGGTGGCAGCTACCAGAGAGCGCATCGGAAGTTGCTCGAAACTCCGCAGCAAGTCAGGCATTTACTCACGCCCGGAATTTGGGAGTTCAGTTCCATCCCGAGCTAACAACCGAAATGCTCGCTGGATGGCTAAACAATGGCGGACGCGACTTAGTTATCAAAGACGGCCAGGACCCTGACATATTGCTAGCACACACTGCTGCCGAGCAATTAAACGCAAAAGAACGCACCAACCAACTAGTTGATGCGTTCCTGCGAGATATTGCTAAATTGATTTAACTACTTAAGCGTTACTTCAACCGGAAAACGCTTAATTCCATTAACGAAATTACTTCGCAGCCGTTCTACTTCACCGGTTCGCTTAATGTTAGAAATTCTTGGTAACAATTCTTCAAACATAATTTTTATTTCAAGGCGGGCTAACGAATTACCCAAGCACATATGCGGGCCACCTCGACCAAATGTCATGTGCTCATTTGGATTTCTAGTTATGTCCATACGGTAAGGATCTTTGAATACTTCTGGGTCGCGATTTCCGGCGGCAAACCAGGTAACAACTTTGTCACCTTCCTTAATCGCTTGACCATTAATTTCGGTGTCCTTAGCCGCAGTCCGACGGAAATGATAAACCGGGCTAGCCATGCGAAGCATTTCTTCTACACCCCACTCAATTAACTCTGGGCGTTCCTGCATCAATGCCATTTGATCTGGATTATCAATCAAGTAGTTCATGCTGTGGCTAATCGTGTGACGCGTAGTTTCGTTGCCGGCAACAATCAAGAGCAAGAAATAAGCATGGAAGTCTCTGGTGGAAAGTGGCAGTCCATCAATTGGTGTCTGATTGATAAGCGTGGAAACAATGTCCACACCTTTGCCACCCAGTCTTTGCTTTGCTAAGTCATCGCCATATGCCCAAACTTCCAGAGCCGCAGGGGAACGAAATGGCAACATTCGGTATTTTTCTGATTCTGGTGAATCCAGCAAAACATCGGCATGTTCTGGGTCGGTGTTTCCAACCATTCGGTTTCCCCAAGCGATCAACTTGTCAATGTCCGTGTCGGGAACGTCCATAAGTCTCGCTAAAACTCGAATTGGAAAATCTGCAGCGACTTCTTTAACAAAATCAAATGATCCTTTAGCAAAAGCGTCATCAAGCGTGCTGGCCGTCAATCCTCGGAGAAAAGTTTCATACCCAGCAACTGCTTTGGGCGTGAACGAATCTTGCATCAATTTACGAAGCGCGCGGTGACGAATACCGTCAGTCTCAATCATGGATTTTCTAGCTTCCATCTGCTCTTCGTCTAGTTCCTCAAGATTAACCGTGCCTTTTTCACTTGAATAAGTTTCAGTATCGCGCAGCACGCGAACAATATCGTGGTATCGCGTTAGCGACCAGAATCCTGAGTTCGGTGCAGGTTCCTCACTCCAATGCACAGGCTTGCTAGAGCGTAATTCATCAAAAGTTTGCCATGGGATTTGTGCTTCAAATAGATCTAAGTTTGCCAAGCTGATATCTGTCGCGGTTGACACTAACTCACCTCACACCAAGTTGAAATAATCGTTCGGGTACGAACAGTTTTAAGATACCTGATTCTGACCCATCCTGGGATCATTTTCAAGAAAGCCGATAAAGTTCGAGTAGGTACTAAAAATTGAGGTTTCATGGCTGGTCAGCACACGTTAGACGAAACTGAACGCCAAGTTCAGGCCCGACTCGGTGATTTAGAGATCGATTTCGAAGCTATGGCAGTTGCCTCGAACCTCTTCCGAGCTGCTAACGCGGTGCGCAATTACCTGGAGCGCACAGTTCTTGCTGAACATGATTTATCTTGGACAGCGTTTGTGGTCCTATGGGTGGTTTGGATTTGGGAGCCAGTTGAATCCCGGGTTATTGCCGAGGAGGGTGGGTTTTCCAAAGCGACGTTAACAGGCGTAATGCAAACACTCGAAGGACGCGGTCTTATTACGCGAACTCGCAGCAATAAAGATGGTCGCTTGGTTCTAGTAAAGCTAACGGCTAAGGGTCGCAAAATGATGTTGAAGCTATTCCCAGAATTCAATAAGGGTGAGCAGCTGGCAGTAGCTGATTTAAAGCGATCAGATCTCGGCTCATTTGCTGACCTGCTAAGAGCGGTCACAATCACCGTAGATTCTCAAAAACTAATTAAGCACTAGCTTCTTTAACTAACCGAATAAATAGTCCGTGTTGGTTTGCATCTGATTTTGCGGTGTCTTCGGGGTGCCACTGCACGCCACGAGCCCAGCCAGTTGATTCAATTCCAACAGCTTCAATGGTTCCATCTGGACCGCGTCCGAGAACTTCTAATCCAGCGCCAATCTTGTCGATTGCTTGGTGGTGGTAACACGAAGTTCCTACCAACTCTGAAGTAAATCCAAAAGATTCATAATCGCTAACTTTTACTTCTTGAACCACATGTCGATGATTAGCTGGCATATCTTGAATCAAAGTTCCGCCGCGAACAACGTTTACGACGTGCAAGCCTCGACATACTGCCAAGGTAGGAATCCCCTGCTGCAATACGTACTCGGTCATTCCAAAATCTGAATCGTCCTGGAGATCGTCTACGTCATAGACACTCGCATCTGGTGTTTGACCGTATCTGGCAGGATTGATATCACCACCGCCAGCAAGTAATACCCCTTGATAGTCGCGGAGCCGCTGTTCCCAATTACTATCCGGCGCTGCCATAAGGGTTACCGGTTCAGCTCCGGCATTCCATAGTGATTCCAAGAGCGCTCTTGAGCTCACGACGCCGGCGTATCGAAGCGCCGAAGCCGAGTTTGTAAACCGCCCTATTAGTGCGATTCTGGGACGTAACGACATTTCACCAGCCTAATGAAAGAATTACTTAAATTTGGTTCCCAAATCACTAAATTTAACGTATCGTAATTCGTTAGTACCCGAACGATTTTTCAGGGGATGGCATGACAATGGCAACAGTTGCTGGGGTTGAAGTAGATACTCGGCATTTCATTGGTGGCAAGCGGGTTGCCTCTGATTCCACGTTCGCAGATCATTCCCCAATAGATGGCACTTTTCTGGCAGACATTTCTCGTGGTGGAAAACTAGAGGTTGACTTAGCTGTCGCCGCAGCAAAAGCAGCCTTTCCAATTTGGTCTCAAATGTCGCCAGCTGAACGAGGCGCGATTTTGAATCGGGTTGCTGACATTATCGAATCCCGCATTGAAGATCTCGCCATTGTTGAGACCACAGATAACGGTTCCCTACTTCGTTCGCATCGTCGCGGTGTCATGCCTCGAGTTGCAATGAACTTTAGATTTTTTGCTGACTACGCAGTAAATCAACTTAACTATCCTGACTTTGAAACTCGCGGACACACAAATCACGTAACTTGGGATCCAGCAGGGGTTACCGGAATCATCACGCCGTGGAATGCACCACTTATGCTCGCAACTTGGCGAATTGGTCCAGCGCTTGCGGCTGGCGACACTGTTGTAGCAAAACCACCTGAGTGGGCACCGCTCACTTCTTCCCTACTGGCAGACATAACTGCCGAGGCAGGAATGCCACCGGGAGTTTTTAATGTTGTGCAAGGTTTTGGTGAAGAAGCTGGCGCAGCGCTAACTGCGCATCCAGACTTATCCCGAATTTCATTTACTGGTTCAGTTCCTACTGCCAAACTTGTCGCTAAAGCAGCAGCGGAAAATCTTGTGCCATGTTCCTTCGAACTTGGTGGCAAGAGTCCACTCATCATTACTGATGACGCTGACTTGGATATTGCAGTGACGGTTGCAGTTGAACAGTATGACAACGCCGGTCAGGTTTGTTTATCTGGAACTAGATTCTTGGTGCAGCGCGGAATCGCAGAGAAATTCAAAGCCGCATTTATCGAACGAGCCAAGCAAATCAAGCAGGGTGACCCGCGCGATGAAGCTACTGACATCGGACCGCAAATTCATCCAGAACATTTTGCACGTGTTAAGGGATTCGTCGACCGCGCAGTAGCCGAAGGACAGACAGTAGTTTTGGGTGGTGGCCCTAATACAGAATTGGGTGGCAACTTCTTTATGCCGACTTTGATTGATAATCCAAAGGTCGGCAGCGAAATCGTAACTCAAGAAGTGTTTGGACCAGTGCTGAGTATGCAGCAGTTCGACACCGACGAAGAGGCAATTGAGATGGCTAACGGAACTGAATTCGGGTTAGCTGCAGTAGTCGTTTGTGGAAACAAGAAGCGAGCTGAAGACATCACTAATCGGCTCGTTGCTGGCACGATTTGGGTTAACTGTTTCTTTGTACGAGATCTTGGTGCACCTTTTGGTGGATCCAAAAAATCAGGTATCGGCCGCGAAGGTGGAATCTGGTCATTTGATTTTTATGCAGACGTAAAGAACACGGTCTTTGCGCCTAACGGTTGGAAGGAATAAATCATGGGTGAAATTGTTGGAGCTGGCCTATTGGCACATGTGCCTACCATTGTCTTGCCACTTGAGATTCGTAAGGAGCTCAACAATGGGGAAGACTTCACGCTGGTCGCAGGATTGGAGCGACTGCGTAAAGACGTATTTGAAAAAGTTGAATACGACACCGTCATAGTCTTTGACTCGCATTGGGCAACTACGGTTGAGTTCGTAGTCACCTCACATGATCGGCGCGAGGGATTTTATACCAGCGAAGAACTGCCTCGAGGAATGTCATCGGTACCTTATGACTGGAAAGGTGACCCCGCGCTAGCTAAGGAAATTTCCTCACTTGGTGAAAAGCATGGGACTTGGATCACCCCGATTGACAACGCTCACCTGCCAACTTTCTACGCGACCTTAAATCTCTGGATGTATCTCGGTAAAGGCTTGGATAAAAACTGGATCAGCATTGGTATGTGCCAAACCGGTGATGACGAAGATAATTTACGATTAGGGCGCGCAGTTGGCGAAGCAATCGCAAATTCAGATCGCAAAGTTTTGCTAATTGCCTCTGGTGCTTTGTCACATACGTTTTGGCCGTTGCGTGAACTACGCAAACATGAGTCTGCAGATTTGAATTCCATTTATACACCAGCAGCACGTGCTGCCGACGAAGAACGGATTGCTTGGTACCTAGCAGGCAAACATGCCAAAGTGCTCGACACTATGGACGAGTTTCACAAGTACAAGCCAGAGGCTCGGTATGGACACGGCATGATGATGCACGGCGCAATGGGTGAAGCGGATTGCACTGCGCCTGGTCGTCAATACGGAGAATACGAAAACTCGATTGGTACCGGCCAGGTTCACATTTGGTTCGATAAACCAGCCGAAGGTTTCCCATCTGTTAAACACCCAGTGGTGTCACGTGGCTGAGTATCGTCGCATTCTGCTTGATGGTTTTGCGGTTCAAACGATTCGCCACGGCGAAACTCTCGTTGCGCCAGATGGCAGAGAAGTAGAAATTGCTCACGCGATTCATTTGCCACCAAGTGAGCCCACAAAAATTATTGCGGTTCATCTGAATTACGACAGTCGTACTCAGGAGTTCATGACTAAGCTTCCATCGGCACCAACGTACTTTCACAAGCCGATTACCGCACTGAATAGTCATTTAGGTTCAATTGTTCGCCCGCAAGGTTGTAAATGGTTGAACTACGAAGGCGAAATCGTAATCGTGATTGGCAAGACTTGCCGCAACATCAGCCCTGCCGAAGCTGGGGATTACATTGCTGGCTACACCATCGGCAATGATTACGGTCTTCATGACTTCCGCGATACCGATGCTGGATCCATGCTTCGAGTAAAAGGAAGCGATACATTGGCGCCTGTTGGTCCTGGCTTAATTACAGATTGGGACTTCCGAGGAAAGCAGATACGAACTTTAGTTAATGGCGTTGTTAAGCAAGATGACAACACCAGCAACATGGAATGGGATATGCATTACTTGATTGCTGACATTGCCCGAACGATCACGTTAGTTCCAGGTGACATTTTGTTCTCCGGAACTCCGGCCAATTCACGTCCCGTTGAACCCGGTGACGTGGTTGAAGTAGAAGTTGAAGGCCTTGGCAAACTGACCAACACAATCGTCACGGGGCCAACTGCAATCCGTACTGATGTAGGCGCCCAGCCAACAGAAAGTGAAGAAGTGGTTTCCACTGCCTTGGGTGGTGATTGGGAGTTCCGTGGAATTCGAACTCCTTCCAAGGATTTATATCCATCAACTGTTGAGGAGAAGAAATGATAACCATCGATGTCGACATGGATAAGTGCCAACATTACGGGCAATGTGTTTTCGAGGCGCCAGACATTTTTGCGTTGAATGACAATGACAAACTTGAATTTGTTGCTACCGCTGATGACAGTCGGCGAAGCGATGTTGAAAGCGCCGTGGATGTTTGCCCAATGCAGGCAATATCTATTGTTGAATAACTGACACCTGCTATATGTCAAAATCTGTCGTCATTGTTGGGGCCTCAATGGGTGGTCTTCGGGCGGCCGAGGCACTTCGCAATAACGGTTTCGAAGGTCAAATTACGGTAATCGGTGCGGAGGTTCATGCTCCGTATAACCGCCCACCACTTTCGAAAGAGGTGTTGGCTAAAGAAGTAACTCACGATGCCGTGGCTTTTAAGCTGCGAGCCCAAGTCGAAGATGTCATTTGGCATCTGGGTGATCCAGCAACTTCCGTCGATTTAGAAACACAGGTCGTAACAACGAATTCCGGAAAAGCTATTGACTACGACGGTCTAGTTATTGCATCCGGATTGCGGCCACGGACACTTGATCTCCCAAACGATAAATTGTCGGGTCGTCATACTGTGCGCACGCTGGATGATGCAATTGGATTGCGGGCCGACCTCGTCCCTGGCGCTCGCGTCATAGTAGCCGGAGCCGGATTTATCGGCTGTGAAGTTGCAGCTACCGCAAGAGGTTTAGGTTGTGAAGTCACAAATGTTGCAATTGACAGTTTTCCGATGATCCGTCCGCTTGGGGAAAAGCTTTCAGCAGAACTACAGCGTCGACATGAAAGTCATGGCGTAAGTTTTCGATTAGGCCATGGCATAAAGGACTTAATAGGAACAGATTCGCTGTCTGGGTTAATACTCGATGATGGTGAATCATTGGAAGCCACCGTACTGGTTGAAGCGATTAGCTCACACTGCAACGTTGAATGGCTAGCAAATACCAATCTTGATATTTCTAACGGAGTACTGACTGATTCCGCACTTCGGGCAGTTACAACGGAAGGGCAATCAGTTGAGGGAGTTTATGTCGTTGGCGACTTGGCCAGATTCGCGAATCCGCTTTTTGATGATGAGGCGAGAAGAATTGAGCATTGGAACATCCCTACCGAAACTGGAAAACGAGTAGGCGCCGTGTTATCTGCTTACTTGGCGCAGGCAGACAACTTTGCTGAACTAGCAGCCCAAGCTTTCGCACCTTTACCATCCTTTTGGTCAGATCAATATGACATGAAGATTCAAGGTTTTGGCATGCCTGGACTTGCTGATCGATACGAATTAGTTGATGGCGAGTTATCAGGTGAACTAGTTATGGCTTATTTCCGAAATGATGTTTTAATCGGTGTTGTTGGTATTGGAATGACTTCAGAAGTTATGAAGTACCGCAAGCAACTTCTTGGTACCTAGTTAGATCTATAACGCTGAGATTACTTTTCCAACATGAACGCCGCCGCCGAAAAGTTCCTGGCTATCCAACTGACGTTCAACTTCTTGAGATACAACGCCTAAAATTTTCTGCAAAACTGACATTGCCACGACGATACGGGCTCGGTCTGCGCCGTCTTCAATCTTTAAAGCAAGTGCGCGCCCATCGCCCAAGCCAATTCCATAAACGGCTTCAGCGCCATCTTTGGCTACTAGACCTGGGACTCCTTGCATCAGATGGGTGACATCTCGCCTAGTGCCGCCAAGGTACTGGGGATTTTCTTTAATCGCAGTTGCGATCTTCTTTTGATCCGCATCTGCGGCTGGTCCAGAAAACTGAGAAAACGATCTTGCAAGTCCTGTTAGCGACATCGACATTAATGGCGCGCCGCAACCATCAACACCGATGTGCTCTACCTTTTCACTAGTTACAGATTCGATCGTTTCTCTACATGCAACTTGTAGCGGATGATTTGGATTTAAGTAAGTTTCGGTATCCCAGCCATTCAAAACACTGGTGAAAAGCATCGCCGAGTGCTTTCCACTGCAGTTCATATAGAGCGGTGCTTTACCAATTCCGGCAGCTATAAAAGTATCTCGCTCAACTTCGTCTAACGGCCAATCTGGTGGGCATTTTAATGAGTCAGTTTCTAGATTTGCCCCATTTAAGATGTCTTGCACACCATCTAGGTGGAAGTCCTCACCGCTATGTGATGCGCACGCTAAAGCTAATAGTTCATTTTTGAGCGGTAACCCATTACGGACCATAGCCAAACCTTGCATTAGTTTGTTAGAGGACCTGGGAAACATAGCGCTTGATACATCACCTATGGACCACTCAACTTTTCCTTGGGCATCCACTACAACGGCATTGCCAAAATGAGTGCCTTCGACCAGGCCACTTCGAACCACATATGCAACAGGAACAGACATGCGACTATAGTTCCACGACCCAATACCTAATACCTAATGCGCCTGCCCCGCGTTATCCACCAGAATGTACTCATGCGTGCAGTTATCCAGCGAGTTGATGGTGCCAGCGTTGAAGTGGATGACACAGTTATTGGCGAATTCACTGGACCTGGCTTGTTGGTTTTGATCGGGGTAAGTGTTGACGATGATGAAACTAAATGCGCACTTTTGGCTGACAAAATTTGGAAACTACGAATTTTTGAATCAGCAAGTTTAAAACTTGCAGGTAAAAAAGTTACCTCAAACTCTGTCGAGGTTGCCGCTGCAGATGCTTCCCTACCCATACTTGCCATCAGTCAGTTCACACTTTTCGCAGACACCTCAAACGGGCGTCGACCAACTTGGCAACAAGCGGCGCGCGGACCACAAGCAGAGCCACTTGTAAATGAAGTTGTTCGTGCACTTCGCGACTTAGGCGCGAATGTGGAAACTGGAAAATTCGGTGCTGATATGCGAATTAGCGCAGTATGTGATGGCCCAATGACCGTCACCATCGAGGTATAACTACCAAGTTGTATGCAACGCTGTAGGTGCTCGGAATTCCCAACCAGCAAATTCAACTTCGTCGCTGTCGCGCAATGAGATACTTGGTAAACCTTCAACAAGAACCTGAAGTGAAATTCTCTCAACGCCGCGCGCAAATGCATGCCCGGCACAAAAATGTGGGCCATAACCAAATGAAGCATTTGATTCACGAGGTCGATCCATATCGAAAACATCTGGTTGCGTAAATACTGTTTCATCTCTTGACGCACTAGCGATGACCGCCGCGACCGCTGAACCAGCAGGAATAACAACTCCACCTAACTCAACGTCCTGGGTAGTCTGGCGAGTCTGAGTTCCAATTGGTGCAATCCAACGCAAGCCTTCTTGGATTACGTCATCCCAAAGTTCCGGACTTCGACGCAGTCGATCAAATGCCCCTGGAATGTTTGCTAATGCGAAAAATGTAGCTGCTGCTCCATGGCCCGGCTCCTGCATACCACCCAAAATCGTAAGTTTCAGAGTTGGCAAAATATACTCGGCGCTGCGCTTCTCACCATCTGGCATTCCAGAATGCAGCATGTGCGAAATTGTTGAATCATCGGGCGTCGCCAGCAACCGCGCCATAATAGGCAGCAGTTCATCATTCATCTCGGATTCAACTGCATCTGAAATCTTTTGCTTCTCGGGGTCGCGTTCAAAGTTAGTGGCACCCATCGCTAACCCATGAAACCAGTGCTGCAATGTATCAGCACTCAAGTGGCCAAGGCCCAAGACTGCACCAAGACTCAAAACCGAAATTGGCTCAAAATATGAAGCAACTAGTTCACGACGAACATTAGAAATGATGTCAGTAAGTTGTTGCGTTGCTATCGGCATTACTAAATCATCAATGTAGGTGGAAACCATGCGAGGGCGATACTTGCTATCTAGGCTCTTGCGCATATGAAGGTGCTCCTCACCATCCATGGTGAGGAGGCTTTTGCCATTAAAGGATCGATCGAGAGTCGAATCTGTTACTTGCGCAGTGAAGAGATCCGGGTGTGTTGTTACAAACTCAACATCTTCAGCTCGAGTTACCAGCCATAAGTTAACTGCGGGAACATAAGCTACCGGTGCTTCTTTTCGCAACCTGGCATAAATTGGGTACGGATCACGATCAAGATCCGCAACCGTAATTGATTCCGCAAACGTAGCTAAATCAAACCCTTCCACAGGAAAAGCTAATCAGATTCTCAAAGGTTTGACTGGAATTTGGCAAAAGATCAATTACTCAACAATTACAGTTTGACTGGCTGAAACAGTGCCAGCAGTTAAAACTGCATCAATAGGAACTGATCTCTTAATCACCGCAAGTGCTAAGGGGCCACTTTCAAAATCTTGGGTCACCGAAGTTATTCGGCCAACAACTTTTTCATCCCAGAGCACCGCGTCACCTATTAGTGGTGTGTCATTAGTTGAGCCATCAAGCTCAAGTTGGACTATCCGCCGCGGTGGCTTACCTAAGTTATAGACACGAGCCACTGTTTCTTGGCCTCGGTAGCAACCTTTATTTAAGTGCACCGAAGAAGCAATTAAACCAAGCTCATGCGGAATGGTTTTGTGATCTGTTTCAAAATTTAATCTTGGAACTCCAGCGCGAATTCGATGCGCCTCCCAAGCCCAAGTACCAACCGGAGTTTCCTGCGACATGACATGTGCTAATTCTGTGCGCGGCACAAAAATCTCGCTGACTTTCCAATCCCCTGGACGTTTTGCAACATACTTATCAACAAAATCTGATCCAACAACGAAGGCTTCTGAGGAATGCCAAACTGGAAAAGTATCTGAGGAAATCCAGCCCGGAGCTCCAACGATTGCAATTTGATCGCTGACATCAGTAACTTCCACACGAAGCATAAACTTCATCGACATCAGGTAGTTCATCAAGTCATTGACGGTACC
>JASJMK010000045.1:0-27772 GCA_037619625.1 Actinomycetes bacterium | reverse complement strand
ATCGCACTAAGCCTGAGGTAGTGCAGCGCGCTAACTCATTAGTAACTTCCTTTGAGGCAAGTATCGCTAAGTTGGAAAAGCAGTTAGCTGCCGCCAAAGCAGGCGAAGAAGCAAAACTTTCCGCACAGTTAGTCCAAGCTAAGGAATTGTTGGCAGCAGCCCGTTCCGGCGCCGAAACTCTTAAATAATTAGATCTAACTTCGCTCGTTAGACGCGGTAGACGTCATAAACGCCATCAATACCCCGAACAGCTCGCAACACATGATTCAAATGCGAGGGATCTCCCATTTCGAAGGTGAATCTGGAAATAGCTACTCGATCCTTACTAGTTGTAACTGAAGCATTCAAAATGTTTACGTGTTGATCAGATAGCGTGCGCGTAACATCAGAAAGCAATCTAGCTCGGTCTAGGGCTTCAACTTGGATGTTGACTAGGAAGATACTTGATTTACCTGGCGTCCAAGCTACCTCGACTAAGCGCTCTGGCTGCGCGCGCAATGAATCTGCATTTACGCAATCGGTTCGATGTACTGAAATTCCAGATCCCCGAGTAACAAAACCTAAAACCTCATCGCCAGGAACCGGCGTGCAACAACGAGACAGTTTCACCCAAGTGTCATCCGCGCCAATTACGGTAATTCCGGGATCCGGCTTTGCGTCTCGGCGATGAGCAACTCGTCCTGGCAACACCTGTTCAGAAGCATCTTCATCAACTCTCTCGTCCCCACCATGTAACGCAGTGAACCTGGTGACTACGGTCTGAGCCCCCAAATTACCCTCGCCCACCGCAGCATAAAGCGCAGTAACGTCACTGTAATTGGATTCGATTGCCAGGGTGTTGAGTGCGTTATTTGTTAGTAGTCGGAGCGGGACACCCGCCTTCTTCATCGCCCGAATTATTGCTTCTTTTCCGGTTTCAATAGCCTCTTCGCGTCGTTCCTTCGAGAACCACGCTTTGATTTTGGATTTGGCGCGGGCACTTGCGACTATGTTAAGCCAATCTTGCGAAGGACCGGCTGAATCTGATTTATTTGTGATGATCTCAACGTTGTCGCCGTTGGACAACTTGGTGTCAAGTGGTGCAAGTTTGCCATTTATGCGCGCTCCAACACACCTATCACCAACTTCAGTGTGCACACTATAAGCAAAGTCAATTGGAGTACTTCCAGTTGGCAAAGCCATGACTTCACCTTTAGGGGTAAACACATACACTTCAGCAGCACCTAAGTCATCTCGCAATGAATCCATGAAGTCGCCAGGGTCGGCCGTTTCACGCTGCAAATCTAGAAGTTGGCGAACCCAACCTAAGTCATCTGGTCCATCCTTGCCGGCGACCCGCTCTTGCTTGTAACGCCAATGCGAGGCAACGCCATATTCTGCTGCCCTATGCATCTCATGACTGCGGATCTGAAATTCAACCGGCTTGCCATTAGGTCCGATAACGGTGGTGTGTAGCGACTGATACATCGTGAACTTTGGCATCGCTATGTAATCTTTGAATCGCCCCGGAACTGGATTCCATCGACTGTGAATGATTCCAAGAGTTGCATAGCAATCCTGGACACTTTCTACCAAGATCCGAACCCCAATCAGATCATAGATGTCGTCAAAATCACGGCCGCGCACAATCATTTTTTGATAAATGCTATAAAAATGTTTTGGTCGCCCAGAAACTATTGCCTCGATGTGGCTATCTGTTAAATCTCTCGTTAGATCATCAACGATTGTGTGCAGACTCTCATCGCGTGCCGGAGCTCGCTGCGAAACAAGTCGCGCAATCTCTTCGCTCATTTTTGGGTAAAGCGAAGCAAATGCTAAGTCTTCTAACTCCCACTTAATAGAGTTCATTCCCAAGCGATGAGCAAGTGGCGCATAAATCTCAAGCGTCTCGCGCGCTTTCTGCTCCTGCTTCTCAATGGACAGATACGAGAGAGTTCGCATGTTGTGCAATCTATCCACAAGCTTTATCACCAGAACTCGGATGTCTCGGGCCATGGCAACAACCATTTTGCGAACAGTTTCTGATGCCGAAGCTTGGCCGTACTTGAGTTTGTCTAACTTGGTAACGCCATCCACTAAGCCAGCGATCTCATCGCCAAAGTCGGCGCGCAAGTGGTCCAAGTCGTATTCAGTGTCTTCAACTGTGTCGTGCAGTAGCGCGGCAATAATTGTTGGCGTCGTCATACCCAAGTCCGCGAGCAAGCCTGCCACTGCAATCGGGTGCGTTATGTATTGCTCGCCAGATTTGCGATTCTGCAGCCTATGGAAATAATCAGCAGTCTGATACGCCCGAATAATTTCGCTGCAGTCACTGCCCGGATGAAAACCCACCAAAGTATTAATTACTTCCGTGAGTTGATCCGGTATCGGAGTGTCTAGACCCTGTGGGAACCTATCTTTTAAGGCCTGCACTAAGGGCGCTGCCGTGATATCACTGGTCATATCGCCTCCTACTGCTTGGCTCTAATTCTATTTGCAATCTACAAAACTGCGAAGACATCCACATTTGCATCGCGCAGTGCGACTTTGGCGCTGCCACCAAGGAAATCCAGATCCAGTAGCACCGATATCCCCACCACCGTGGCTCCACATTCCTCAATCAAATCAATTGCCGCGCAGGCAGTACCGCCGGTAGCCAAAACATCGTCAACTATCAGCACTCGATCGTTCCCAGTTAGCGCATCTTGATGAATCTCAATTGAGTCAGCGCCGTATTCCAATTCATAATCTGCTCGATAAGTAGCTCGTGGAAGTTTCCCGCTTTTGCGAATTGGCACAAAACCCAAATCCATATGTGCTGCCAGTGACGCCCCAAGAATGAATCCGCGCGCTTCAACACCAACAATTCGTGTGATATTACTTTTGGAAAAATGCTCAGCAATTTGCGAATTGACCCACTTGGTAGCTGCTGGATCACCAGAAATTGGGGTAACGTCCTTAAAGACCACACCAGGCAATGGGTAGTCCGGAATTTGCGCGATTAACGCAGCTACTCCGGCCCGATCCATTTAGTTAATTTCCTGATCTACGAGATCGCGTTTTCTTTACGATCTGTTGCCGCGGTCCAGCCGCTGTCACGGTTGATACCCCAGAAGGCAAGTCTGGCTTTACCGCTGTTGACTCACTCGCTCCCTTGCGCCGAGCCGCCACGCGCTTTGCAAGAGCGATACTTGCGGGTTGGCGTTCCTTGATTTGGCATAAAACTGGAGTTGCTACGAAAATCGAGGAATAAGTACCCACCAGCATTCCAACAAACAGTGCTAACGCTAAGTCATTTAGAGTTCCCACGCCGAGTAGCGAAACACCAACAACCAGAATCGAAAGTACCGGCAGCAGCGCGACAATCGAAGTGTTGATACTTCGAATTAAAGTCTGATTAAGCGCGAGGTTTGCGGCTTCACTATAAGTTGAGCGCGACCCCCCATAGATTTCCTTAGTGTTTTCCTTGACTTTGTCGAACACCACAACAGTGTCGTAAAGCGAATATCCCAAGATCGTGAGGAAACCAATGACACTTGCAGGCGTTACTTCAAACCCACTGAGTGCGTAAATTCCAACTGTGATCAAGACGTCATGTGCTAACGCAACAAGTGCGCCAACAGCCATGGGCCATTCAAAATAAATAGACAAGAAGATCGCTACCAAGATTAAAAATACAACTAGTGCACGCGCCGCATTTTTGGAGACCTCGTCACCCCACGTTGGTCCAACCAGCTGAACCTTTATATCGGATTCGGTTACTGAAAATGAATCGGCAAGTGCTGCGCTCAACGCATTTGAGGCTTCTGTGGAAAGTGCTGGTGTTTGAATTCGTACCTTGTTTCCACCGATCACAGTTACTGAAGATGGGGTCTCGCCCGCATCAATTACTGCTTGCCTTGCCTGCGTGACTGATTTATCGTCTGCAGCTGCCAGCGGCACCGAGAACTCGGCGCCACCCTTGAATTCAATACCCAAGTTAAGTTTTTGCACACCCAATGTGGAAATGGATAGCACGATCAGAATTGCCGAGATTAAGTACCAGGCCTTGCGGCGACCAACAATGTTTATCGATACTTCGCCCCGGTAAAGACCGTTTCCTAATTGACTCAAACTAGCCATTAGTTAACCTCTTCCTTTGCACTGATAACCCCAAGCCGAGCAGGCGACACGCCTGTCATAGCAGAGCCCTTGTTCATCCATTTCGAAGAGGCGAGCCTTGTTACTAACGAACGCGTCAAGACAAATGCAACGGCAATGTCCACGAATGTGATCAGTCCCAGAGTGAATGCGAATCCGCGAACACTTCCTACCGATAGATAGAACAAGATTGCAGCCGCAAGAAGCGAAACGAAGTCAGCCGCAAGAATGGTGCGTCTAGCTCTAATCCATCCTTGCTCAACAGCGACGCGCAACCTCTTGCCTTCACGAATTTCATCTCGAATTCTCTCGAAATAGATAACAAAAGAATCCGCGGTAATACCAATTGAGACAATTGCGCCGGCAACACCAGCGAGAGTTAACGTAAACCCAATTCCACGGCCGAGAATAATGATGACGAAATATGTCATCGCAGCAGCTGCAAACAGGCTAATTACGGCTATTACGCCAAGCGCGCGGTAGTAAAGCAATAAGTAAATAATCACGAGCAATAAACCAAAACCACCAGCTATTAGTCCAGCGCGCAATTGATCAGCACCCAGAGTCGGCGAAATCTGTTGCACTTCATCGACCTCTAAACTAACTGGCAACGCGCCATACTTTAGAACTTGGGCCAACGCGCGCGCGTCATCAGCGGTAAACGATCCCGAGATGACCGCTGAGCCACCGAGAATTGGTTCGTTAACTGATGGTGCACTTATGACCACGCCGTCTAGCACAATTGCAAACTGATCATTAGGTGTTTGTTGCGCTGAAAGTGTCTGCGTCGAAGTTGCAAATTTCTTGGCACCTTCAGTTGTCATAAGTAACTCAACTTGCCAACCGCCAGCTCCTTGCTGCGGAAGACCTGCTGTGGCGCTTTCAATGTCGGTTCCGACCAGATCAGCAGGAGCTAACACATACTTGAAGGAGCCGTCTTTCTCACAAGTTATTAAGTACTGCGCAGGATCATCCGTAGCACCATTTAAAATGTCTGAGTTGTTGCAGTCCAGCGCAGTGAATCGATCCGAGAAGTCACCTGCTGCATCTAGCGATTGGATTGGGGCCAAAAGTAGTTCGGGTGCTACCGACACAGTCGGTGTCGGTGTTGGTGTAGCTTCAGCAGACGGACTTTCACTCGGAGCAGCACTTGTTGTCGGAGTTGGCGAAGCTGTTGGTTGCGGCGTACCAAAATCGATAGCGATTACCGGGCGAAAATTTAATTGCGCGGTAGTTTTTAGCTGATCCACAACCGTTCGGCTAGTTTCACCTGGGATCGTGACAATGATTTTTGCAGAGTCGCCTGATCCTTGAATTGTTACTTCAGACTCTGCGACACCAAAGCCGTCCACGCGCTGGCGAATGATGGCAACCGTTTGATTAAGTTGCTCTTGGCTTAGTGACTGTCCAGCGGCCACTTTAGGCGACAGAATTACCTGGGTGCCACCACGAAGATCAAGGCCCAATTTTGGCGAATGATTTTCGCCAGGTAGGAATGCCCATACCAACAACCCAACAAGTCCAAGGGTAAATAATAAGAGCGACCGGCCCGGACGGTAATGCTTAGCCACTTATAAAAGCCTTTTCGTTAAGGTTTCGGTTACTGCTCTCAGCGATTCAAACTGCTGATCCACAAATCACAAGTTTAGTGGGCAATTCAACCGACGAAGTCACCGCCCGTTAGTCCTCAAGTGGCAATTGATTTGGTAAATTCGGACGTTTTCGACCAAGCGCAACCCAGGCTGCGGGCGTAGCGACGCGTCCTCTTGGTGTGCGCGTTATGAACCCTTGCCGTACCAGGAATGGTTCACACACACTGTCTACGGTCTCAGGCTCCTCGCCTACTGCAAGTGCCAAAGTTGATAGGCCAACTGGTCCACCACCAAATTTGTCGATCAATGCAATCAATACTGCGCGATCCAATCGGTCGAGTCCCAAATCATCCACTTCGTAGAGCTCCAGAGCTGCTTGAGTTCGGGCAACTGTGAGCACTCCGTCATGATGAACCTGTGCGTAATCGCGTGACCGGCGCAACAATCGGTTTGCAATTCTTGGTGTGCCGCGCGATCTGCGGGATAACTCACTTGCACTTTCATGATCAATCTCGATGTGCAGCGCTTTAGCAGAACGATGCACGATCTTTTCGAGTTCCTCAGGTTCGTAGTAATCCAAATGGGCTGTGAAGCCGAACCGATCACGCAGCGGCGCGGGCAACATACCAGCACGCGTGGTAGCGCCAACTAATGTGAACGCAGGAAGCTCCAGCGGAATTGAAGTAGCCCCTGGTCCCTTGCCTACCATGACGTCAACGCGAAAATCTTCCATTGCCAAATACATCATTTCTTCCGCAGCGCGCGACATCCGATGGATTTCATCCAAGAACAAAACCTCGCCCGGAATCAAACTTGAAAGTATGCTCGCCAAGTCGCCTGCATGCTGAATCGTTGGTCCACTTGTGATTCGAAGTGGCGCACCCACTTCAGCAGCGATGATCATTGCCAGCGTAGTTTTCCCAAGTCCCGGTGGACCAGATAACAAGATGTGATCAGCGCTTGCGTTGCGCTGCTTTGCGGCGCTCAGCACCAAATTCAATTGATCCTTGACGCGCTGTTGTCCTACGAAATCAGAAAGTGAAGTTGGTCTAAGCGCAGCGTCTGCCGCTCTTTCCTGTTCCGCTAAAGCGGGATTCACCATTCGCTCGCTCATGCTCCTGCCAAAATCTGCAGAGCCCGACGGAGTATATCTGAAGTTGCACCTGGATCATCAACACCTTCGTCAATAACGGCCGAGATGGCTCGCTGTGCTTCCCGCGCACTCCAGCCAAGTCCGAGAAGACCCTGCTCTACTTGGGTCTGCCAAATCACTGACTTGCCAGTTGCTTGCAAAGCACCACGTGAGGGTGTTCCAATACGATCCTTCAATTCCAAAACCAGTCGCTGTGCTCCCTTGGCACCCACACCTGGCGTTTGTTTAAGCCTGGCGAGATCTTCATTGCCGATTGCAGTACGCAACTCATCAGCGGGAAGTGCCGACAAAATGGTGAATGCCAACTTTGGACCAAACCCGGATACGCCTTGGACTACTTCAAACATCTCGCGATCTTGGGCGTAGGCAAATCCAAAAAGTGTTAGCGAGTCCTCACGAACTATTAGTGAAGTGAACAAAGTTGTTTCTTGGTTAATCCGAGCTTGCGATATTGTGTCCGGAGCGCACATCACCATCATGCCAACGCCGCCCACTGCTATGACTAATGAGTCCGGTCGAATCTCCAGCACTGGCCCACTTAAGGAAGAAATCATGACGCAGTTACCACGGCATTCTTTTGCATGTGCTGCGCAATTCTGGCATTGCCTTGACCCTTCCAGGCGTGACAAAGCGCAAGTGCTAGCGCGTCAGCAGCATCTGCTGGCTTAGGCGCTTCCTTCAAATTCAAAAGCCTGGTGACCATAGCGGTTATCTGAGTTTTATCAGCTCGTCCGTAACCAGTCACGGCTGCTTTAACTTCAGTTGGTGTGTACATTGCGATGTCTAAACCGCTACGCGCAGCTATCAACATTGCTACGGCGCTGGCTTGCGCTGTTCCCATTGCGCTTCGCACATTGTGCTGGCTAAAAACACGTTCGATAGCAACAGCTTGCGGTCGGTATGTGTCGAATAGCGTGCCAAGTTCGGTTTCTAGCTCAAGTAGGCGAAGTGGCAAATCATTTGCTGGCGGCGTGCGAATCACATGTACCGCAACAAATGTGGTTCGGCGATTATTGTCTAGGTCCACAATTCCAACGCCACAGCGCGTTAGCCCCGGGTCGATACCTAAAATTCGCATTTCACCTCCGAACATCTGTTCGAAAGCCTATGCCATGTTGGACTAAAAGTGGCGGATTTAATCATAAAGTGGACAACTTCCGAGTGTCGAAATCGAAAAAATCCCGAAAATATCGATATTTTCGAAAATTATTCGTCCGCTAGCTCAGCTAAGACCGCATCGGAAATATCGATGTTCGTAAAAACATTCTGGACATCGTCCACATCTTCCAGCGCATCAATTAAAGCAAAGACTTTGCGCGCAGTATCGGCGTCCACTGGCACAGACATGTTTGGTACGAAAGTTGATTCTGCAGATTCGTAATCAATTCCGGCGGCCTGCAGTGCTTGCCGAACTGCTACGACATCCTTGGAATCGCTAATGATCTCAACGCTGCCACCATGATCATTTACTTCGTCCGCGCCTGCTTCAAGCACGGCGTCGAAAATCTGCTCTTCAGTTGCGGCGCCTTGTGGCACCATCACAACGCCCTTGCGTTCAAACATGTAGGAAACCGATCCTGGATCTGCCATAGTTCCGCCGTTGCGAGTAACGGCAACTCGAGTGTCAGAGGCCGCTCGGTTTCGATTATCAGTTAGGCACTCGATTAGCAAGGCAACGCCATTTGGTCCGTAGCCCTCGTACATGATTGTTTGATAATCGGCACCGCCTGCTTCAACGCCAGATCCACGCTTTACCGCGCGATCGATGTTGTCGTTTGGAACAGAACTTTTCTTTGCTTTTGTTATGGCGTCGTACAAAGTTGGGTTGGCTGATGTGTCACTGCCACCCAGTCGGGCTGCAACTTCAATGTTCTTAACAAGCTTGGCGAATAACTTTCCACGACGCGAGTCAATGACCGCTTTCTTGTGTTTAGTTGTTGCCCATTTTGAATGGCCGCTCATGCTGACCTCACCATTTCTACAAAATACTTATGTATGCGCAAATCAGACGTGATTTCGGGATGAAATGACGTTGCCATGAGATTACCTTGTCGCACTGCTACCACTTGATCAGACCCAGTTAGTGAGTACTCACTTGGAATCGACGCTAACACTTCCACGGATTCACTTGCTGATTCAACAAGAGGTGCGCGAATAAAAATTGCATGAAAATCTGGCTCACCAATTGCCGGAATCTTCAAATCAATTTCAAAGGAATCGACTTGTCGCCCGAAAGCATTTCGCTTTGCCGATATGTGAAGTCCGCCAATGGTTTGTTGATCACTTCGTCCATCGGTAATGGTGTCAGCCAACATAATTAGTCCCGCGCATGACCCATACATTGGTATTTGCGAACTGAGTTCCCGCAACGGTTCGATCAATTGGTTTTTGACCGCCAAGATACTCATGGTTGTGGATTCGCCGCCAGGAATTACTAAGCCTGCAAGCCCAACAAGTTGCTCGGCAGTTTTTACCAGCCGGACTTCTACCCCCAGTTCGGTAAGGCAATGAGCGTGCTCTCGCACGTCACCTTGAATTGCGAGAACCCCAATAACTGGGGACACTACAACTACCAGCCACGCTCAGCTAAACGATGTGGCGCAGGGATGTCAGCAACATTAATGCCAACCATTGCTTCGCCGAGCCCACGTGTTGCTTTTGCAATTTCATCTGGATTATCAAAGTGCAACGTTGCTTGCACAATCGCTTTTGCTCGTTTAACTGGATCGCCCGACTTGAAAATTCCGGAACCAACGAACACGCCATCTGCGCCTAGCTGCATCATCATCGCTGCGTCAGCAGGAGTGGCAATGCCGCCCGCCGTAAATAGCACAACTGGCAGTGCGCCAGTTTCTGCAACTTCGCAAACTAAATCGTAAGGTGCCTGAAGCTCCTTAGCTGCAACGTAGAGCTCATCTTTACTCATTGAGGACAGTTTTCGAATCTCACTCTTAATGGTTCGGATGTGCATAGTTGCATTTGAAACGTCGCCAGTTCCAGCTTCACCCTTTGAGCGAATCATTGCGGCACCTTCATTGATGCGACGAAGCGCTTCGCCAAGATTTGTTGCGCCGCAGACGAAAGGAACTGTAAATTTCCATTTGTCGATGTGATTGATGTAATCGGCCGGAGTTAGAACTTCGGATTCATCAATGTAGTCAACACCAAGGCTTTGGATAACTTGCGCTTCCACAAAGTGACCAATCCGTGCCTTAGCCATAACCGGAATCGAAACTGCCTTAATAATTTCATCAATCATGTCTGGGTCACTCATACGAGCCACCCCGCCCTGCGCACGAATGTCAGCCGGCACGCGCTCAAGTGCCATTACAGCTATGGCGCCAGAATCTTCGGCAATTTTTGCCTGCTCAACATTGACCACGTCCATGATGACGCCACCTTTGAGCATGTCAGCCATTCCGCGCTTTACTCGTGTGGTTCCAGTTACGCCGGTCTTAGCTGCATCTTTCTTTGCTTCGTTGGCCATGATTTCCTCTTAAAGGTTGTTCGGGATACCCAAGTCTAGTCACCCTGCAGGGATTCGCTAGTTGGACTGACTCTCGGGAAGTTGCTCGGCCAGGGCAAAGCGCGCAGGGGGCTTGGCAAAGCCAGCCAAGTGGCAAAACCGCACTAGAAACTGCTCGCGAATCTCCAGGCAGTCGCGAACCGCATCGGTGTGAAACTGATGACTCATCTGGATTCGCGTGCTGACCTGAGCTAACTCATCGAGTAACGAAGCGGCGTGGGCGCTGCTTCGGATTTCGTCGACTTCATCCTGATCCCCCAGCGTCATTGCCAAAATTCCACTCAATTCATCTTCAACCTCGGTACGGGCCGGCGAGGCAACTTCGGACAAGATCAAAACTTCGTGCGCTGCTTGGCCCCACAGCGCTGATAGCGCTGGATCGATCCCGGGCACCGCAGCTAATTCCGCAACAATGCCACCGCGCCGAAGAAGTTGCCCATGCAGGGCTAACTCAGCAACATCAATGCGGTGGTGCAACCGATCGAGTCGGCCAGCTTGATTCGAAAGGTACCAAATACAAAATGCAACAAAAATAAGAATGAAGATACTTTGGCTACTCACAACTCACCCCGAGGTTCTGGCGTGATTCGGCCACGTCCAAGTCTTCCGATTAATTGTCCCGTAAAGTCTGGTTCAACTTTAACGCCAGGCACACGCACCGATTCGTAAACATTCAAGATTTCACTGGCAACAACATTCCAATCAAACTCGTTGGCTCGAAGTCTCCCCTGTGCCATTAATTCAGTACGTTTTGCTTCATCGGAAAGTAACTCGCAAACCACACGTGCTAAGTCATCGGAGTTTTCATTTTGAAACGACATGCCGGCTCGCCCAAAATCTAATACGCGTTCAAACGCATCGAGATCACTTGCCACAACAGGCGTACCACTTGCCATAGCTTCCAGTAAAACAATTCCGAAAGATTCACCACCAGTATTTGGTGCCACATAAATCGTGCCTGATGCAAGCACGCTCGATTTATCTTGCGGTGCGATCATGCCAAGCACCGTGACACTTGATCGATCAATTTTAGAAAGCTTTCTTAAAGTGCCATCCGGTTCACCCGGCCCGGCAATCAACAATCTGACTTCTGGAAACTTCTCGCGAATTTGTGGATACGCATTAACCAAAATTTCGAGACCTTTGCGCGGTTCGTCACCGCGGCCCAAAAATACAATCGACAGGTTCGCCCCAGGCCAGCCAAACATTGGAGTGGCTTTGGCAAACATGGAAACATCTACGCCATTTGGGATGACAACTGCATCGCCACCTACGTGCTTAATTAAAGTTGCGCGAGCAGCCTCACTAACTGCTATTCGAGCGGAAACTTTTTCCATCGCAGTTTGCGCCAATTTTGAAAGCGTCAAGATCATGCGGGAGCGATCCATTGCAGAATGCCAAGTGGCAACTATCGGTCCGTTGGCAGCCCAGCAAGCTAATACCGACAAACTTGGGGAAAGTGGTTCGTGCACGTGTAACACATCGAATTCACCCTCTTCGATCCACTTAGAAACTTTGCGGGCTACAAGTGGGCCGAAACTGAGTCGAGCTGTGGATCCGTTGTACTTAACGGCTCGCGGCTTTCCAGTTGAGACAACAAAATCGGGAAGTAACTCATCGAATTCTGCTGGCGCCAAAACGCTCACATAATGTCCCATCCGAATAAGCGCTTGCGCTAAATCATTTACGTGGGCACTCACTCCGCCGGGAATGTCCCAGGCGTACGGACAAACAATTCCTACTCTCATTTGCTCATCTGCAAATCTGCAATTAAGTCTGGCCAAATCGGTTGAAGCTGGTGCCAGTTAGTTGCATGAGCGGCAATGTGAAACTCAAAATTTTTAACAATTTGGGCTGTGACTTCCTGTGCTCGACGCAAGCGCTCCCGACCTTGTACCGGACTCCGGTCGAATTCAATTTCGTTATCGAAAGTAATCACCATGTTTTCACCTTCATACCAAGCCGCACAGGTGAAAAGCGGTCTACCAGTATCTATCGCCAACAATGCTGCGCCAATTGGCAGTGCCGCGCGATGTCCAAAAAATTGATTGCCCATTCCGCTCTTAGCCACATCTCGATCACCCAGAAGTGCGATCAACTCCCCTTGATTAACGTGGTCTCGAAGAAATTCGTACGTACCACCCTGGCCGGTAAGCGGCATGAGTTTAACTCCAAGTGCAGCTCGCATGGCTAGGAACTTTTGAAAAACTCCCTCTGGCCTTAAGCGCTCTGCAACGGAACACACTGAACCGAAATACAACGCAGCCCAAGCCCCAGCTAAATCCCAATTCGCCAAGTGTGGGAGGGCAAGTATTGCGCCGCCTGATTTCATCGAAGTCTGCAGCGGTTCAACGTTCTCGATCCGGACTGTGCGTAAAATTTTTTCCCTGCTCCACCTGGGGAGCAAAAAAGTTTCGCAGTAGTAACGCATATAACTCTGCATAGCGAGCAGGCTCAAATCTCGAATCCGAGGATCTGAATCGGCGTAACCATGTACTCGAGCTAAATTGAGTTCCAGTTGACGAACTCCTGTGATTTCTCGTTTCCAGGCAGAGAGCGCTGCTCGATTAAAAGCCCAGTACGCCAATCGAGTGGGTAGCCGCCAAACTAGGTGCCAACCAAGCCAGTAGGACGCATCTACTGCAGTGGATTTAAAACTCATGAAACCAACTGTTTACGAACGTAAACAATTCTCTGTATTACGGTGATCGTGGAAACTACTGCAAGAATAACGAACGCGTAACTCATAACATCAGTTACCAGACTTGTGATGAGTAGCGAAATCCAAATCAAAATGTTGCGCTCTGCCCGCTCTGCAATTCCGATTGTGCAATTTGCATTTAAAGATTCGGCTTTGGCGCGAGCATATGACGTCATTAAGCCCATAACTAGCGCGATGACGCCTGCGCTCACTACTAATTTGCTATTGGGCAAATCGTTACTCGCATAATAAAAGCAAATTCCACAAATGACTGCGGCATCCGAGACTCGATCCAAAGTGGAGTCCAGAAACGCACCCCAGGCCCCCGATGTACCAAGCATTCGCGCCATGGTCCCGTCAAGTAAATCAATTAAGCTAAACGCGCCAAACAACATTGCGCCGAGTAAAAAATCTCCTTGCGCGAGAAAAGCGACAGAAATCACCAACGTGGCGCCCGCACCGAACCAAGTCAAAGCATCCGGCGTAATCCGAGCCTTAATTAAAAGTTTGGCAATTGGGTCAACTAAATGAGCCACGGCACGCCTAGATTGCGCGTTATCTAGCACCGCGTCCCCCTTGCCTACATATTGACCACTACGATTCGTATGGATATGTCGATGTTACCCAGTGCTAGCGCAGAGTCAGGGCAGCCGCACGTCTTGATCTATCTAATTGCCTCTGACACTGCGGACTTGAGCCAGCTATGCGAGAACTTGGGTGGGACGCTCGATTCAACTAATCCACCAGTACTGCGCCTCCCAGCAATGCCGCAACTTGCGATTGTCATCCACACCCAATCCCAAATTGACTCGCGAATTACCCAGTCTTGTGACGCCGTGGTGGTTGCCCTGGATGGCAGCAGCGGTGTTGGCCCAGAAACGTTCATATTTTGGCAACAAGCACGCGACCAATCTTTGCCTCGGCACTTCCTTGCAACTAACACTGTGGGTGGTCGTGCAGATTTTGACGAACTTAGTGCCATTGCTATTCGCACAATGGAGCCCGATCTTATGATTCGGTATTTACCCATCGACTCAGATGATGAATCCTCCCTCGCTGGGATCTATGACTTGTTAACCAGTGAAATTCAAACTGGTACAGCCAAAGATTGGATTACCGTTTCTGCGGATCCAGAGCACATCGCAATTACCAGCACTGCGCGGGAAGAGTTATTTGATCACCTGGCGTATTCGGGCTTAGATGACGCTACGTTAGCCAACCATCAAGCTGGACTCCCAATAAGTATTACCAAGCTTGAATCAGCCTGGTTACACCCTGATGTTGTTTCAATCACGCCGATAGATTTTAAAGTTGGTATCCAAGTGTTCTCTAGCTGGCTTTCAAATTTGAAGCCAGTGTGGTTGCCAAGTTTGGTAAACGCGCAAACCACTACTGATGCCTCACTTGCCTCGGAGCGCATTGGAATTGCGATCACCGAAAACATTGCCCGGA
Source organism: Actinomycetes bacterium (assembly GCA_037619625.1). Taxonomy (GTDB): domain Bacteria; phylum Actinomycetota; class Actinomycetes; order S36-B12; family UBA5976; genus UBA5976. The sequence continues at coordinate 13,229 of JASJMK010000045.1, read as the reverse complement.
TGTGGGGCAACTCCACTCAAGATGAAATGTTGATGACTATGAGCGGCGAAACATCAAGCGTCGACACCACTTTAGATTCTTCCGCGGTCATTATTGCCAGTGAGCTTGTACCCGGCGCTACTTTACGAAACTTAAAGAGTACTTCGCTGCTATTTACTCCAGCTTTCTGAAAGCAGCTCTCTAGTTCTCTCGATCAATTCTGGCAACACTTTAGTTCCGCCAATAATCGGCATGAAATTTAAGTCGTGTGACCAGCGCGGAACTACGTGTTGATGAAAATGATCTGCAATGCCCGCTCCTGCTATCGAACCCTGGTTTAACCCAATGTTGAAACCCTGCGCGTTACTCACGGCTCGTAAAGTGCGCATTGCTTGGGCAGTTAGTTCTCCTACCTCACGCATTTCATCTGGATTCAATTCATCAAATGTCGCAACGTGACGATTAGTGCAAACCAAAATGTGTCCGCTGTTATATGGATACTTATTCATCACCACGAAGGCATGCGTCCCGCGCTTCACCACTAAGCCAGTGGAATCATCAACATTTTGCGCAATACAAAATGGACAAGAATCAATGTTGAAGTTTCCAGCCTCTTCAACTAAGTACTCTTTACGATGCGGCGCCCATAATCGATCCCAGGCATGTGGACCACGTGGGTCATTGCTCATTGGCAAGGCCTAGATCTGCTCACGAGAGGCGACTATTTCGACAATCTTGGCGATGGCCTGGGCTATTGGAACGCCATTTTCTTGCGACCCATCACGGTATCTAAATGACACTGCTTGCGCAGCAACATCTTCATCGCCCGCAATCAACATAAAAGGTACTTTTTGGGTTTGCGCTGTTCGAATCTTTTTCTGCATTCGTTCATCTGTTGCGTCAACTTCAACACGGATACCCTGTATTCGTAATTGCGCAGCAACACCTTCCAAGTAATCAACATGTACGTCAGCAATTGGAATGCCTACAACTTGAACGGGAGCCAGCCATGGCGGAAAGGCGCCAGCATAATGCTCAAGTAGCACACCAAAGAATCGTTCAATCGAGCCAAACAAAGCGCGATGGATCATTATTGGGCGCTCGCGCGTGCCTGCTGCGCTTTGATATTCAAGTTCGAATCTCTGCGGTAACTGGAAATCCACTTGGATTGTGGACATCTGCCAAGTGCGTCCAATGGCATCTCTTGCTTGCACCGAAATTTTTGGCCCATAAAACGCAGCGCCACCTGGATCTGGAACTAGCTCAAGCCCGGATTGCTGCGCTGCTTGCGCAAGAGCAGCAGTAGCTTGCTCCCATTCCGCCTCAGTGCCTATCGATTTTTCCGGATTACGAGTAGAAAGTTCCAAGTAAAAATCATCCAGCCCATAATCACGCAATAGATCAAGCACGAAACTGAGTAAGTTTTGCAGTTCGCCACCCATTTGCTCTGGCGTGCAATAGATATGTGCATCGTCTTGTGTCATACCGCGCACTCTCGTTAAGCCATGGATTACGCCTGACTTTTCGTAGCGATAAACCGAACCGAACTCAAAAAGACGTAGCGGCAGTTCCCGATATGACCGACCGCGTGATTTGTAAATTAGATTATGGAACGGACAGTTCATCGGCTTCAAGTAATAATCTTGACCCTGTCGTTTTACGGTGCCATCTTCGTGCAGCTCTTCATCAAGATGCATCGCAGGGAACATTCCTTCGCGATACCAGTCCAAGTGGCCAGACTGTTCAAACAGTGCACCTTTAGTTATGTGAGGTGTGTACACAAACTGGTAACCCGCAGTTTCGTGGCGAACTCGTGAGTAGTCTTCCATTTGCCGACGAATGACTCCACCCTTTGGATGAAACACCGCAAGTCCCGAACCAATTTCATCTGGAAACGAAAACAAATCAAGATCAATACCGAGCCGGCGATGATCGCGCTTCTCTGCTTCTTCCAGCATGTTTAGGTATTGCTTTAAACCATCTTTAGATGGCCACGCAGTTCCGTAAACACGTTGCATGGACTCATTCTTTTGGTCACCCAGCCAATACGCAGCTGAAGTTCGCATCAACTTTATTGCGCGCGCGTCAATGTATCGAGTATCAGGCACGTGTGGTCCACGGCATAAATCGCACCAGCGTAGTTCGCCACTTCGTAAATCAATGTTGTCGTAGATCGTAAGCTCGCCGCCGCCAACTTCCATGACATCTTCGGACATCACCGTTGCATCATCATCTGCGCCAAGAAGCCGAATCTTAAAAGGTTCACTCTTGAGTTCTTTGCGCGCAGCCTCGCGAGTAGTTACACGTCGGGAGAATTTCTGTCCGGAATTAATTATTTCAACGCACTTTTTTTCAATGGTAAGCAAATCTTCTGGGGTAAAAGTTTGCGTTGTTCCAAAGTCATAAAAGAAGCCATCCTTGGTTGGTGGCCCAATGCCGAGTTTGACTTCTGTAAAAACTGCTTGTGTTGCCTGCGCGACGATGTGCGCCACGCTGTGCCGCAAGACTGACAAACCAATTGGGTCTGAGATCAGAATTGGTTCAACGTGATCGCCATCGCTTAATTCGTGGCTAAGGTCAACTACTTCACCGTTTACTCGAGCAACTACTACTTGGCGAGCTTTATCTCCAACGGCATCGAAAGCGCACGCACCAGGATCGAGAGTTGTACTAACTCGATCCGGTCCTACCAGTACGTTCAACACTTGGATTCCTTGTCAAAGAAGATAATGACCTAATTCTAGGGGTTTGCTGCGCCCTAGACATAAAGGTAGGACGCACTCAGCTCACTAAATTTCGATGTTGAAAAAATTCTCAATCGGTTCCACAAGCGGTGCAAAACCTTGCATAGTTGCACCCCACTTAGACCAGTAGGCATAGGCAAGAGTGATGATAATCATGGTTGTGACCATGATGACCTTCATTCGCTTTTCACGGAACTCTCGACTCATAACAAGTTGCGCTAATCGCGATGTGAACTCTTTGACTGGATTAAGTAATCGCTGTGCCCAGGCATATTCAGTAGCGAGAATAATGAGGCCAAGAATAATTACCGCCCAGCCAGGACCAGGAAACAACAAGAAAAATAGGCCCAGGCCAACTATCGTCAACCCGACTACAAGAATGACACTTCGCCAAGCGGCATCAAGGGTTCGATTCGCACGTACTGAGTCCCGCTGGCCCATGTATTTGCGGTACAGCCGATCGGCAACAGAAAGTTTGGCGCTGGATTTATTCGGGCTCATGGATTTATGTTTTTAGCACGTTGTTGTTGGAAGATTGCTGCAAGATTCAACGTCACTGGGCCGATTTCTAGCGTGCGATGACTGCCTAGCTGCAAAGAGGATTCCAGCGATGCCAATTCGGTTATTGGTAACACGTCTCTTGTAGAAGAAGTCAAGAATAACTCCTGTGCGTCCCAAAGTTCTGAAGGGCTAACATCACGTTGTTCAATCTCAATTCCTGCTTCTCTTGCCCAGTTTATCACTAAGTCACGCGTGATTCCCCTTAGCAATCCGCTTGCATCCGAGGGTGTAATCACCACTCCGTTAGAGACTAAGAAAACATTTGATCCAGTGCCTTCACTCAATCGCTTAGAGGTGTCGCAGAAAAGTGCCTCCGAAAAACCGCGTGATTTTGCAGCCTCAAGTGCAAACGCATTTTCAGCATATGAAGTTGTCTTAAGTCCAGCAAGCGGCGAATCCTCATTTCTAGTCCACGGAACTAGTAGCACCGAAGTGGAGTCTGGCCACTTATCCTGCGCTGAGATCGTAACTACCAAAGTGGGATCCGCGTTTGTGCGATCCGAACCCAGTGGACCGGAACCACTGGTTACAGTTACTCGTAATCTTCCAAAATCCATGGCTTTGTGCGCACTAAGAACTTGATCAATCGCTGAATCTAATTTAGCTCTCTCCGGTAACGCAATTCCCAGACCGGATGCTGACTTAGCCAGCCGTGTTAGATGTAAATCCCGAGCGAATACTTCGCCATCCATAACTAAGAGCGTTTCAAATACGCCATCTGCAACCGTAAATCCGTGGTCAAGCACACTAACTTTTGCTTGCGTAACCGGTACGAGCTCGTCGTTGACCCAGAAGTGCGTTGCCTGCATATCTCTTAGTCTAATTCCATCGCAGCGATATCAAGTAGCCGCGAAGCTTTGAGCGTCGTCTCGTGCCATTCCCCTAGCGGGTCACTATCCCAAGTTATTCCGGCTCCCGTTCCAAAATTTATTTGCCGCTGATTCGATGTTTCACTTTGCCAAAACGTGCGAATTCCAACTGCTAACTGCGCAACTTTTTTATCTATATCAATCCAGCCAAATCCGCCGCAATAGATTTCCCTCGGCGCTTTCTCTAATCGGTTGATAACTTCAAGTGCACTGCTTTTCGGTGCCCCACTGACTGAACCTGGTGGCGACATGGCGCTAAAAATTTCTTCCCAACCCACATTGCTAGGTAAAGTTCCTTCGACATCCGAAACTAGGTGCACAAGACCAGGATGTTGCTCCAGGCGAAGTAAATCAATGACTTGGACTGAGCCGGCCTCACAAACTTGCGCTAAGTCATTTCGAATCAAATCGACAATCATAATATTTTCGGCTTGGTCCTTTTCAAGAAGTTCGCTTGCTACCCGAGCTGTTCCTTTTATCGGACTTGAACGCATCACTTGGGCATTGCGCGAAATATACAGTTCTGGTGAAGCGCTAACGATTCGAACATCCTGGGCAAATCCGGAAATGGATTTCGGAACCAGTAGTGCGCTCAAGTACGGAGCTGGATTATGTTGCGCTAATAATTTGTAAAGTCCAAGCACATCAAGATCAGCTGTGAGCGGCGCAGTTAGAACTCGACAAAGATTTGCTTGATAAACCCAACCTCTTGCAATGTCCGCTTTAATCGCCTCAACTGCTTCGGTGTATTGCGCCTGTGACATTGATGATTTCCAGCTGTCGACAGGTACGCCGTGATGTTTCTGTGCGCCCGAAAATCCCATCTTGCTTAGCGCCTCAAAATCAAGGTGTTGCACATTTCCAAACTTGAATGCTGCAAATTCGCCTTCAAAAGTTTGCGTGATTGCCCACCAGCCGCCGCTGTTCAATCGTTTGATATCTGTGGTGACTTCGATCAAATCCGTTGCCATTTGATTGCCAAAAAGTGCGATGGCTTGGCCCTGGGTCATGTCAGTAGTTTACGAAGTTAAATCGCCTGACTTTGAACCCGCGCCTTAATTGGGCTAAGGTAACGGGGTCAGGTTAAGCCTGCACGCGGATGTGGCTCAGTGGTAGAGCATCACCTTGCCAAGGTGAGGGTCGCGGGTTCGAATCCCGTCATCCGCTCGGAAGAGCTCGTAATTGGGCTACCACGGTGGAGTGGCCGAGAGGCGAGGCAAGGGACTGCAAATCCCTGTACACGGGTTCAAATCCCGTCTCCACCTCGTAATTGCAACGAGTTAATAGTTAAGATCAAACAATTACCACGAAGTAATACCGTAGTTCTCAACAACGGTCGATTGGCGCAGTTGGCTAGCGCGCTTCCTTGACATGGAAGAGGTCACAGGTTCAAGTCCTGTATCGACCACCATTTAAGTTGTAACGGGCTGTAAGGATGTCGCCGTGACGCTAGATTTACGGAACGCGGAGCTTCCAGAGATCGCTAACCACTACCAGTCACCAAACTCGTCTTGGGTACGCGCCAACATGGTGGTATCGAAAGACGGTCAATTCGTCGGACCAAACAACACTTCGCGGGACTTAACTAGTGCGCAAGATTTGTCGCTCTTACTGTTACTGCGCGCACTTTCCGATGTCTTGCTAGTTGGAGCGAATACTGCTCGCCAAGAAAACTATCGAGCTCCTAAGAAACGAGCCGAGTTTGCGTTCCTCAATCGGCCCACAACTACTCTTGCCATAGTTAGTTCAAGCCTAGATTTTGACTTAGCCTCTCCCCTGTTTCACGGTGGTGAGCAGCAAACGCTAATTCTCAATGCTGGTGGCAATGAACCATCTAATGAATTGCTTAAGGTGGCGAAAGTCGTGCAGGTTTTGAGTGATAGCAATTTTGGGATTCGACTGATTGAAACACTTTCGGATTTAGGTTTTCCTAAAGTTACTTGCGAAGGCGGTCCTGGACTTTTATCACAGTTACTCGCGGCAGAAGTTGTTGATGAATATGACTTAACAATTTCCCCAATTGTCTCTGGAATACGAAGTCCTCTGCCCAATGTATTGCCAAATGATTTGAACTGGCACCTTGCTGCCAGCGCGAGTGCTGGAGACTTTAAATTTCAGCGCTACCTCAGGAACCGAGCATAGGTTTCATTTCTGTCGTAACCTTAAGACATGGTTGAAAAGGTGGAGAAGTCAGATGAACAATGGCGTAGCGAGTTAAGCGCCGAGGAGTATCGCGTACTTCGGGCATCGGGTACTGAGGCACCCTTCATAGGTGAATACACCGACACTGAAACCACCGGCGTTTATGCTTGCCGAGCATGTGGCGCCGAATTATTCAAAAGTGATGCAAAGTTTCACAGTGGCTGCGGTTGGCCGTCATTTTTCACTCCCCTTGCCGCCGAATCTGTAATCGAAATCAAAGATAAAACTATGGGTATGGTGCGTACCGAAATTCGTTGCGCAGCTTGCGACTCACATTTGGGCCACGTCTTCGAGGGTGAGGGTTACCAGACCCCAACGGATCTTCGTTATTGCATAAATTCAATTTCGATGACTTTGTTACCAGGAAGTTAGTAACTAACCCAAGGCAAGTAGCGCAACGCCACTAAAGGTGATCGCAATTCCAACATACTGAATTCGCATTAATCGCTCTTTGTGAATCCACCAAGCTAATAAAACCGTCACGATTGGGTAAAGCGAACCGAGCACCGAAACAACGGAGAGTAATCCAAGTGATGCTGCAAATGTGTAAAGCACGTTGGCACCCGCATCACTGGCACCAATAGTTGCCAACATTGGGATGTCACGTTTTACTAAACCGCCGAGATTTCTAATTACTAAAAACAGTGCAACCACGATCGAAACTTGAAATGCGCGCATGGCGGTGACTGTCATAGTGGGGTTAATTTGCGCTCCTTGCGCCATGAAGTAAACCGCAAAACCAAAAGTTACCGCCGCTAATAACGCTAAGAAAACTGGGCGCGGGTCCACTTTTCCATTTAGTTCCGGTCCACTTGCCAAGATGACACCTATTAACGCGACCACAATTCCAGTGAGCTGCATCGATGATGGTCTCTCGCCTTGTACTAAACCAATAGTGACTGGCACTACAGCGCTTAGTGAAGAAATCGGGGCAACAATTCCCATTTGACCGGTCGCTAGCGCGGTATAAAAGCAAATCAGTCCAAGGAAACCCATGGCCCCAGCTATCGCGCCATTTATCCAAACACTTTGATTCCAGGTCCAAGCTTGAAATCCAATTGCAAGTAATGAAACAAATAGCAAACCAAAACTCTGGGAGCCACCGATAACTGCGATTACCTTGCGCTTCTTACTTAATGTGCCACCTAGAAAGTCTGACAAACCCCAGACCACACTTGATAAGAGAGCGAGAATCACGGACATTTCGTTAGCCTATCCAACCGCGCGCCTAGACCGACATCTTGTTCTTCTTTCATATGCTTATAAGTCATGGAGTTATTGGGAGCAGGTGCATCAACCGTGGACATTTGGGAGAACGCTGTAGCTAGCCTAAAGTCTCCGCAACTACGCCCCGAATTTATTCTTGAAGAAGTGCCAGCGCCCAGTCGGCTAGCTCCCCATAGCGTTGCCATTTCCGTGGAGGCAATCGATGCCCAGGACGAAGAACTAGCTGTCGGACGGTTCATAGTTCTGCATGATCCAGAAGGTCAAGATACTTGGGATGGAACTTTTAGAGTCGTTTCCTTTGTGCGGGCACCCATTGAATCAGACGTTGTTACTGATGATCTCTTTGACGAAGTTGCCTGGTCTTGGCTCACTGATGCTCTGCGCGATGCGGGCGCGGATTATCACAATGTCTCTGGCACCGTAACTCGAACAGTCTCCCGATCATTTGCCGGTCTAGAGGATCGCTCGACCGATACTGATTTGGAAATCCGAGCCTCATGGTCACCCGATGGCGCAGACTTATCAACACACATTGCAGCTTGGCTGGCATTAGTTGAAAAAAGTTCCGGCTTAACGCCATTGCCAGAAGGAGTTTCGGCGCTCTCCCGTAAGCGCTAATAACATTAGATATGACATCAGAAAATACTGACGACTTATCGGTAGACATTGCCACCGAAGAAGTACAAGAAGTCACCAGTATTAAGGTCGCAGAACCTCGTGATGGACTACCCAAGATTGCAACCACAGCAGCGGAACTACTTGCGATTGTCGAGGCAATCTCGCAAGGAACTGGGCCAGTGGCATTAGATGCTGAGCGAGCTAGCGGCTTTAAATTTAGCCAGCGGGCATATTTGATTCAACTTCGCCGGGATGGTTCTGGTTCGCACTTAATTGACCCCACAAGTTTTGAAAATCTAGATGTCCTGCAGACAGCACTACAAGATGTTGATTGGATATTGCATGCCGCTTCGCAAGACTTGGTTTGTCTAGCTGAAGTTGGATTAGTGCCAACAGCTGGATTATTTGATACTGAATTAGCCGGGCGATTACTGGGCTTACCTCGAGTTGGATTAGGCCCAATGATCGAAACACAACTTGGTTTTGCATTAGCAAAGGAACACAGCGCGGCCGATTGGTCAACTCGCCCGCTTCCAGAATCATGGCTGAATTATGCAGCACTCGATGTGGAATTCCTGATTGAGCTTTGGAGCCTCTTGGATCAACAACTTATTGCAGCCGGTAAACGCGATTGGGCCGTCCAGGAATTTGATCATGTTCGGCGAACCACCGTTCCAATCGAGCGAGTAGATCCTTGGCGCCGCACTTCTGGCATGCACGTTATTCGTAGTCCGCGAGAAATTGCTATTGTCCGAGAAGTTTGGCAAGCACGTGATGAAATAGCGCGCGAGCAGGACATCGCTGCCGGGCGAATTCTTTCTGATTCACACATAGTTACCCTCGCAAGTTCTGGCCTAACCACAAAGACAGATCTGCGATCTCTTTCATTTATGCACTTGCGTAACGTGAAGCGTCACGCTGATACCTGGATTCAAGCAACTATTCGTGCCCACGAATTAACGGAAGACCAGCTGCCTCCAGTGAAGCTGCCAGTAACTGGCACACCTGCCCCGCGCAACTGGGAAGCTCGCAATCCCGAGGCCTGGCGACGACTGGAATTCACGCGCGCAAAATTGGCCACTACGGCAGAAGAGCTAAATTTACCGATTGAGAATCTGATGACACCAGAAACAATTCGTCGGGTTCTTTGGTCGCCACCCGAAACTCCAGAATTATTGCGCGCTGAGCTCGAAGGTTTTGGAGCCAGAATCTGGCAAATTGAAATTGTTGCTCCAGTTTTGGAAACTGCAATTTGGTTTATGGTGGACAATCAAGTTTCGTAAGTAGTAGCGGACACTATCTAATGGACGCTCTTAATCCCTCTGCAATTGTGGCTGCAATACCCTGGGAATCCAGCTGCAATCTATGCAAAATTGACTTTCGAGTCGCGTGATCCAAGAACTGTTTTGGAATGCCCAGTGAGGTAACTCGAGTTTGAGCTTTTGCGTTACGAAGCGCGCTACCGATTGCCTCACCAATTCCGCCATCAATTAAGCCATCCTCGATTGTGACAACATAATCTCGGCTGCTCAAGTATTCAATAAGCGCTGGCGATACTGGTAGAACTTGAACAGGATCAAGTACTTCAACATTAAATCCTTGGTCTTGCAAAGTTTTAGCGGCCTCAAGCGCCGCCGCTGCCATAACGCCGATTGCAACGATGCTGACATCTGGTCGCTCATCAGCAAGGAGCACATCAGCGAAACCAAGTTGAGCCACAGCTGAAATATCGACTGGGACTGCGCCTTTGGAAAAGCGGATGACCGTGGGATGATCTGATTTTGCCAACGAATTTCGCAAGGCAGATTTCAATTGCTGACCATCACGCGGAGCAAACAAATCTAAATTCGGCACTACGCGAAGTAATGCCATATCCCACATTCCGTTATGGCTAGCCCCATCGTCACCGGTTACCCCAGAACGATCAAGAGCAAAGGTGACGCCAGCATTATGTAGCGCGCAATCCATAATCACTTGATCAACGGCGCGATTCAAAAATGTGGAATAAATCGCAACAACCGGGTGAAGTCCAGCATGGGCCATACCAACAGCGCTCGTCACAGCGTGCTGTTCGGCGATTCCAACGTCAAAAGTACGGGCGGGGAATTTATCTGCAAATGCATCTAAGCCAGTTGGACCGAGCATGGCCGCCGTAATTGCAACTACGTCTTGTCGCTCACTTCCAATAGCAACTAACTCACTTGAAAATACGGAAGTCCAGGATTTTGCAGATTGCGTTAATGGCTTACCGGTATCCGGGTCAACAATTCCAACTGCGTGGAAACGATCAGCCTCATCAGATTCAGCTGGCTCGTAGCCTCGACCCTTTTCGGTAATCACGTGCACAATCACAGGTCCACCAAAATCGCGCGCCCGTTGAAATGCAAATTCCATGTCAGAGATCTTGTGACCATCAATTGGACCGATGTACTTAAGACCTAAATCCTCAAACAAACCCTGCGGTGCGATGAAGTCTTTAATTCCTTTTTTCATACCGTGCAGTGCGTCATACATTGGCGCACCAACCACTGGCGTGCGCTCCAATACCGATTTACCCCAGTCTAAAAATCTTTCGTAACCCTTAGTTGTACGCAAAGTGGCCAGATGTCGAGCCATGCCACCAATGGTTGGTGAGTACGAGCGTTCGTTGTCGTTAACGACAATAACTATTGAACGATCCGAACCATCAGCAATGTTATTTAGCGCTTCCCAAGTCATGCCACCAGTAAGAGCGCCATCTCCCACAACAGCAACTACGTGACGATCACTTTCGCCATGAATCTCAAAAGCTTTTGCAATGCCATCAGCATAAGAAAGCGCCGTTGAAGCATGGCTGTTTTCAATAACATCATGAATGCTCTCGGCGCGGCTTGGATAACCCGATAGCCCACCTTCTTGACGTAGTGAATCGAATTCCCCAGATCGGCCAGTAATCATCTTGTGCACGTAAGTCTGATGGCCCGTATCCCACAGGATCGGGTCTTTAGGAGAGTCAAATACCAAGTGCAGCGCCAGTGTGAGCTCAACTACGCCAAGATTTGGACCCAAGTGACCACCGGTGCGCGTTACGTAATCCACGAGAGACGCTCTGATCTCACTTGCAAGTTGATCGAGTTGAGTTGGTGTCAATGAGCGCAGGTCAGCAGGTGACTCAACGCCTTTTAAAATTGACATAAACCCGCCTTCACAAATCATTTGGGCCAACATGGCCTCCCACTGCCTAACTGCGGGATTACCTGCCAAGTCTAATGACCATTTAACTAATTTGCCCTCTGCCAAAGGACTAAGTTACTTGGATTAAGGCATGTGCTTCTAGGGTTTTTGGCTTACCAAGGCGTTGATAACCGCGCTGGCCTGCTCTAATTCCAAGGCTAAGCGAGCACCCTCATGCTCGAGCGCTGCAAGTAATTCATCGAGTGGCTCTGGTTTTAGATTGGCGGTAGTTCGAGCGCTTCGATAGGCATCACGGATTGCCTCTACTTGATGTTCCAAATGAAATTGCGTTACGTATCCCAGAGCCGTTGGATGCGTTCGAAAAATTTCGTAGGTACGAAATTCCGAAGGACATCGATCCAGTAACCAAGCGGTTGCTTTGACCTCCCAGCCAGAAGCTCCAGCGGGTGTCAGATCAGATGGCCAACTATTCATTGGGTTGAAGAGTTAAGCACTAACAAGTGAGCGGAGGACAAACTGCAGAATTCCACCGTGACGGAAGTAATCTGCTTCCCCTGGGGTATCAATTCGCAACACCGCCATGAATGTTGTGACTTTACCATCTTGCGCGCTAGCTGTGACGGTAACAGTTTTTGGTGTTACGCCATTGTTTAGCTCGACGATTCCAGTCACATCAAAAGTTTCGGTGCCAGTTAAGCCAAGTGAGTCTGCAGTTTCCCCGGCAGGGTATTGCAGAGGCAGCACCCCCATACCAATCAAGTTAGAGCGATGAATGCGCTCGTAAGATTCTGCAATCACAACTCGAACTCCGAGCAACGCCGTACCCTTGGCAGCCCAGTCTCGGGATGAGCCCGATCCATACTCTTTGCCGGCAAGAATAACCATTGGCACATTCTTTGCAGCAGCAGTTACCGACGCTTCATAAATTGAAGTTTGCGGCGCGCCATCTACTGTGAAGTCGCGCGTGAATCCGCCCTCGACATCGTCAAGCAATTGGTTGCGCAGCCGGATGTTTGCAAATGTTCCACGAATCATAACTTCATGATTTCCCCGTCGTGATCCGTACGAATTAAAGTCTGCTCGGGCAACTCCATTTTCTTTCAGATACTTACCCGCTGGACTGTCCTCACGAATTGAGCCAGCCGGCGAGATGTGATCAGTTGTCACTGAGTCACCTAACTTTGCAAGCACCCGAGCGCCCACAACGTCAGTAACTGGCACTGGGTTAGCTGGCATGTCTTCAAAATATGGCGGCCGGCGAACGTATGTGCTTTCCGGATCCCAAGCGAAAGTCGCGCCAGTTGGAGTATCTAGATTCTGCCAACGCGCATCTCCAGCAAAGACATCCTGGTAGCGCGAGGTAAACATGTTGGCATCAATTGAAGAGTCAATAACCTCTGCTATTTCAGTTGCCGTTGGCCAAATATCTTTCAGGTAAACCGGATTGCCATCCTTATCATCCCCGAGCGAATCATTTTGGATGTCTATTGCCATGGAACCTGCGATCGCATAGGCCACAACAAGTGGTGGTGATGCTAAATAATTCATTTTTACATCTGGATTTATTCGACCTTCGAAGTTTCGATTTCCAGAGAGAACAGCTACTGCGGCCAAATTATTATCAGCAATGACGGAACTAATTTCTGGCGCAATTGGACCCGAATTACCAATACATGTTGTGCAACCATAGCCAACGAGATTGAAACCAAGGGCATCCAAATACTGGGTAAGTCCTGACTTGTTGTAGTAATCAGTAACTACTTGTGACCCAGGTGCCAAAGTAGTTTTAACCCACGGCTTACTGACTAGACCCTTTTCAACTGCTTTCTTAGCAAGCAATCCAGCGGCCATCATT
>JASJMK010000044.1:0-3744 GCA_037619625.1 Actinomycetes bacterium | reverse complement strand
TTTCCAACCTCGTGGTGGCATTGCAAAGCACGACTGGGTTGCGTGGGGTTATGCCAAGGCTGCTGCCGACATGGGTGTTGACATTATTCAGAACTGTGAAGTTACTGGCTTCAACATTGTTAACGGCAAAGTCCAAGGTATAAAAACAACGCAGGGCGACATCGCTGCGAATAAAGTCGGTATGGTCGCTGCTGGTCACACCTCAGTTCTTGCAGACATGGCTGGCTTTGATGTTCCGCTACAGAGTCGTCCATTGCAGGCACTTGTTTCTGAACTAAACGAACAGGTTTTGGATACCGTCATCATGTCTGGCGCAGTTCACGTTTACGTGAGCCAGGCACATAAGGGCGAATTGGTAATGGGCGCCGGAACTGACTCATACAACTCATACGCCCAACGCGGTGGCTTCCATGTGATTGAGCACCAACTTGCAGCAGCTTGCGAGCTTTTCCCGATCTTTGAACGCGCGCACATGCTTCGCACCTGGGGTGGCATTGTCGACATCGCTCCTGATGCATCACCAATCATCGGTCTAACACCAGTTGAAAATCTATTCATTAATTCCGGCTGGGGTACTGGTGGCTTCAAAGCCACACCAGGCTCAGGTTGGGTAATGGCCGCCACAATTGCAAGCGGGGAACCAGATGCATTAGCAAAACCATATGCACTAGATCGCTTTATATCTGGTCACTTAATCGACGAGCACGGCGCTGCCGGCGTGGCCCACTAAGGAATAACAATGTTGCATATCCCTTGCCCATATTGCGGTCCACGCGATGAAACTGAGTTTCACTACGGATCCGAAGCACATGTTGCTTACCCAGAAAATTCAAGTAACTTGACCGATGAAGAATGGTCCAAGTTTGTTTTCATCCGCTCCAATCCAAAGGGTTGGATGGCTGAACGCTGGGTCCACAGCGCGGGTTGCCGCCGCTGGTTCAACGTTTGGCGCAACACGATTAATCACGAATTCGGACCGTCCTACAAACCATTCTCACAACAGCCAAAGAGTCCCGCATGAGCACAGTAAATTTCACATTTGATGGCAAGCAGTACTCCGGAGAAAAGGGCGAAAGCCTAGCTTCTGCTCTGCTTCGCAACGGAGTTCTGCATTTCACCGATAGTTCTTACAAGGATCGTCCGCGTGGCGTAATGGGACTTTGGGTTGAAGAAACAAATGCTTTAGTGAACATCGACTCTGGTGCTGGCGAACCAATGAAGCCAGCAACAACCGTTGAATTAGTTGAAGGGTTAGTTGCTCGCAGCGCTCAAGGCGTTGGCGACTTGCCAGACACTCGTGATAACTCGCGCTACGACAAGGCAAACCGACACGTTGACGTCCTTGTAGTAGGTGCTGGAACAGCTGGTCTCGAGGCGGCAAAGAAGTTTTCTGATCTTGGTAAGAGCGTAATAATTATGGATGACAAGCCAACGGCTGGTGGACATCTGGTCTACCTAGGGCAGAGCGTTCCGGCTGAACTTCTCGCAGTTCTTGAGCGCGAAAATGTAACTTACTTGCCGCGCACAACAGTGCAAGGTTTGTATGACCAAGGTTTCTCAGTTGCGACGCAGCGCCGCACTGATCATCTTGATGCGAAAGTTCACACTGAAATGTCGCGCATCAGGACTTGGCACGTTCGCGCCGAGCACACTGTTTTGGCAACTGGTGCATTCCAGCGTCACTTAGTTTTTGCAAACAACGATCGTCCAGGAATCATGCTTTCGCATGCCGCTGCTACTTATGTTGCAAATGGCGCAAATCCATTTAAAACTGCAGTTGTTGTAACTATTGACAATCAGGGCTACCGCGATGCTTTGCGGTTAAGTAATGCCGGCGTAACTGTTAATGCAATTGTTGACATTAGAAAGGATCCAAGTGGTCCTTCAGTAGATGCAGCTAAATCTGCAGGTATCCAGATCATCACGGGTAAGACTGCCATTGACTCATGCGCAACGGATGCCGGAACCGTTAAGTGTGTATCCATTGGTAATCCAGATGGCTCTGACGCATCCTGTATTGATGGCGATTTGGTTGCCGTTTCTGGCGGCTGGACTCCAATTGTTCACTTGGCCACATTCATTGGGATTAAGCCAACATGGGATGCGAAGTTGGCTGCTTTTGTTGTTAAGCGTTCGGATGCCTTGACCAGCACCGTTGGAATGTTGGCTGGAGAATTTGGTGGCGATGATGACGCTGCAATATTCTTCGGACCAGAGCTATCAACCGAGCAAGCGTTGGTGGCATTTGTTGATTACCAGCGTGATGCAACTTACCGCGATTTCAAGCGCGCAATTTACGCTGGTATGCGAAGTATCGAGCACGTAAAGCGTTACACCGCAATCGGCACAGCGCATGATCAAGGTAAAACCAGTGGCACAGTAACTATGGGTCTAATTGGTCAAGCTATTGGAAAAGCGCCGGATGAAATTGGTTCGCTAACTTTCCGACCACCTTATATTTCAATTCCATTTGCTGCCCTTGCCGGACGCGATCGAGGATTGCTTTCGGATCCAGAGCGCACTACCCCGATTCATGCTTGGCATGTAGCTAGCGGTGCGCCGATGGAAGATGTTGGCCAGTGGAAGCGCCCCTGGTACTTCCCAAAGTCAGGGGAAAACATGCACGCTGCAGTTCTGCGGGAATGCGCTGCAGTTCGCCAAGACGTTGGCGTAATGGATGCATCAACTCTTGGCAAGATCGACATCCAGGGTAAAGATGCCGGCCAGTTCCTCGACATGATCTACACGAACATGTTCTCAACTTTGAAAGTCGGCATGAGTCGCTACGGCTTGATGTGTGGCATTGATGGCATGGTCTTCGATGATGGTGTTACTACTCGAATTAGTGAGAACCATTGGCTAATGACGACAACCACAGGTGGAGCTGCAAAAGTTCTGGATTGGCTTGAAGAGTGGTTACAAACTGAATGGCCACATCTTGAGGTTTACTGCACTTCAGTAACTGAACAGATTTCAACCGTTGCAATCGTTGGTCCAAAGAGTCGTGAATTGATGAGCCGACTAGCACCAGCACTTGACGTCACTAATGAATCATTTGCATTCATGGAAAACAAACATGCGGATGTTGCTGGTGTACCTGCCCGAATCGCAAGAATTTCCTTCTCCGGTGAACTCGCTTATGAAATAAACGTCCCGGCAGTTCATGGCTTGCATATTTGGGAATCAGTAATGGCACAGGGCGCTGACTTAAACATCACGCCATACGGCACCGAAACCATGCACGTCCTTCGTGCCGAAAAAGGCTTCGTAATTGTTGGTCAGGAAACTGATGGTACGCAAACTCCACAAGATCTTGACATGGATTGGATTGTGTCTAAAAAGAAGGATGACTTTATTGGTAAGCGTTCATTTAGTCGAGCAGACACTGCTCGCGAAGGACGCCATCAATTAGTTGGAATTCTCTCTGATGACGGCTCATACGTGATTCCAGAAGGCGCTTACTTAGTCGCTGGCGCAGATGCCAATACCCCACCACCTGTAAAACACATCGGCTACATCACAAGTTCTTACGACTCTGCGGCACTAGGACGTTCATTTGCACTTGCACTTGTTGCCAACGGTCTAGCTCGCAAGGGCGAAAAGATTGCGATTCCAATGGCAGATCGCGTTGTAACCGGCGTAATCACTGATTCCGTATTTGTTGACAAGGAGAACACACGTCGTGATGGTTAATTCCGAGTTTGCAAAGAGCCCACTTGGTGGCGCGAAGTACGGTGACGTCAA
>JASJMK010000043.1:0-41829 GCA_037619625.1 Actinomycetes bacterium | reverse complement strand
TCACTGGGTCAAAAATGGGCAGAAACTGGTGAAGGTGTTGAACAAGAGCATCTACTCGCCGAATCAATAATCGGCCAATTTAGAAGCTTGGCTGCACAAGTAAAGGAACCTGAAAATGCCCGCCCAGTTTTACTTTCCTGCGCGCCGCATGAACTTCACACGATTCCAATTTTTGCCATCGCAGCTGCGCTAGCTGAGCAAAATATCGCAAGTCGAATTTTGGGCGCCCGAATGCCAGCTCACGCCCTTGCCAACGCGGTCAAGAAATTAGGTCCAAGCGCGATAGTCGTTTGGTCGCAAACCCCTGGCACAGCCGATACTTCAATCTGGGATGCAATAGCGCCCATGCGCCCTGGCCATTTGCGACTGTGCGTGGGTCCAGGCTGGCAAACAGCGCTGCCAGACGATGTCACAAAACCCAAAGATTTCACGAGCACTTTAGTAGCCCTTGCGGCTGCATCCGGACACTAGTTTGAAATTATGATCCTTTTTGGACATAGCCAAATTCGCGGTAACCTTTAGCAATTGCAGTTGTAAGAAGCTCTTCTCGGCGCTAAGTATCGGCTAGGAAAACCCTCTTATAGGAAAGGTGTTCCAATGACAATGACGCAGGGGTTGCCTGAAAAATTTGCGATGTTGGGACTTACCTACGATGACGTTTTATTGCTCCCAGATGCCAGCGATGTGATTCCAAGTGAAGTTGATACAACTACAAAACTGACCAACAAAATTACCCTTCGGATTCCGCTGCTTTCCTCAGCGATGGATACAGTGACGGAAGCCCGGATGGCAATATCGATGGCGCGTCAAGGTGGCATTGGAATTTTGCACCGCAATCTTTCAATTGAAGATCAAGTTGCGCAAGCAGATCTTGTTAAGCGCAGTGAAGCTGGAATGATTACAAATCCTGTTACTTGCAACGCAGCTAACACTTTGGCTGAAGTCGATCGACTATGCGCAAATTATCGAATTAGTGGACTCCCAGTTGTTGACGCTGATGGCAAACTCATCGGAATCGTTACAAACCGCGATATGTGTTTTGAAGATGACAAGAATCGCAAAGTAGGCGACGTCATGACTCAGATGCCGCTAATTACTGGCACACCTGGCATGACAGGTGAAGCTGCACTAGAACTATTACGAATTAATAAAATTGAAAAACTTCCACTTGTTGATAGCGCTGGAAAATTAACCGGGTTGATTACAGTCAAGGACTATGTGAAGAGTGATCGTTACCCACTAGCAACTAAAGATGAAGCTGGACGGCTAATGGTTGGGGCTGCGGTTGGCGTTGGTGATGATTCGTTCACGCGGGCGATGGCTCTTGTTGATGTGGGCGTTGATGTGGTTATTGTCGACACGGCCCACGGACATCAAAAAGCGGTACTTGAAATGGTTGCTCGCTTAAAGAAGGCAACGACTGTTCAAGTAATTGGTGGAAACGTCGCTACCCGAAGCGGAGCCCAAGCACTTATCGATGCCGGCGCTGATGCAGTAAAAGTTGGCGTTGGCCCAGGTTCAATCTGCACGACTCGAGTTGTTGCAGGTGTTGGTGTTCCACAAATCACGGCAATTTATGAAGCCTCACTTGCTGCTGGGCCGGCTGGAATCCCAGTAATTGGTGATGGCGGGTTGCAGTACTCCGGAGACATTGCGAAAGCGATTGTGGCTGGGGCTGACACCGTAATGCTGGGTTCCCTCCTAGCGGGCTGTGATGAAGCACCAGGTCAACTTATTTTCGTTAATGGCAAGCAGTTTAAGCAGTACCGAGGCATGGGCTCTTTAGGCGCAATGCAATCTCGTGGAACTGGTAAGTCCTATTCCAAAGATCGCTATTTCCAAGATGATGTTTTATCTGAGGACAAATTAGTGCCGGAAGGAATTGAAGGCCAAGTTCCTTATCGCGGCAATTTAGCAGCGGTCGCGCACCAATTAATAGGTGGACTTCGCGCATCCATGGGTTACGCGGGCGCCGCAACTATTTCTGATTTAAAGGAAAAGGGTCGCCTAATTCGAATTACTACGGCAGGCTTGAAAGAAAGTCATCCGCACGACGTGCAATTAACGGTAGAAGCACCGAATTACCAAGTCCGATAGGGGACAAAATGTCAGATGTAGAAATTGGTCGGAGCAAGCGCGCTCGCGCTGCCTATTCCTTTGACGACGTTTCTTTAGTCCCAAGTCGGCGAACCCGTGATGATGAACTAGTTTCACTTAACTGGAAAATTGATGCATATTCTTTTGATCATCCAATAATTGCAGCACCAATGGACTCGGTAGTTTCGCCGACTTCTGCTGCTACTTTTGCAGCAAACGGTGGATTGGCAATTCTAAATCTCGAGGGAGTTTGGACCCGCTATGAAGATCCAACCGGAATCATCAATGACATCGCGGCCCTAGATCCAAAGGGTGCAACAGCGAAGTTGCAAAAAATATATTCGCAGCCGATCAAGCCAGAATTGATTGCGGCTCGTATCCAAGAAATGCGTAAAGCAGGAATCACAGTTGCCGGTGCACTGAGTCCACAGCGCACTGCGCAATTTGCCAAGCAGGTAGTTGACGCTGGTGTTGATATTTTTGTAATTCGAGGCACAACCGTGAGCGCTGAACATGTAGGCACTGGTGGCGAGGATCTAAATCTAAAAGAATTCATTTATCAACTTGATGTTCCAGTTATTGTTGGTGGTTGCGCAACTTACGCGGCCGCAATTCACTTGATGCGAACTGGAGCCGCTGGTGTACTAGTTGGTTTTGGTGGCGGCGCAGCGCACACAACACGAGATGTATTGGGCATTCGGGTTCCAATGGCAAGCGCAGTTGCAGATGTAGCGGCAGCCAGACGTGACTACTTGGATGAATCTGGTGGTCGCTATGTGAGCGTTATCGCAGACGGTTCAATGGGACGAAGTGGCGATGTTTCAAAGGCGATTGCACTAGGCGCCGATGCAGTAGTAGTCGGTTCAACATTTGCCCGAGCTACTGATGCGCCAGGTCGCGGCAAGCACTGGGGGATCGAAGCTACCCATCCAGTTTTACCTCGAGGTGAACTTGTTGATTTGGGAACCACAGGAACATTGACGGAAATCATTTCTGGCCCATCTAACACCTCTGATGGCAGCATGAACATGGTGGGCGCACTTCGTCGCGCGATGGCTACTTGCGGATATTCAGATCTAAAGGAATTCCAACGTTGCGAAGTAGTTGTCACACCTAACTAATCGCATTTCGGTACGCTTAATTTGTGAGTACAACCGCTATTTCTAGCCAAACTCCAATATTTCTATATGCCACAAGTGGAGAATTTTTTCGAGCAGAAAGCCCCTTTCCTGGGGTAGAAATTGCGCCAACTCCAATTTCAACTCAGGCCGATGTGGCTACTGCCGTTGCAGTTGCTCGTAGCGCGCAGACCACTTGGTCGCAAACATCACTCAATCACCGAATTGCCATTCTTGATCGATACCACGATTTAATTCTGGAACACCAGGACGAACTTGCCAGCATCATCCAACGCGAAACAGGTAAAGCACGTTCGCATGCAGTTGAGGAAATTCTTCAAGTTGCGATGATCAGTGCTTACTACGCAAAGAATGCAAAGAAATTTTTAGCGCCAGACCGTAGGTCGGGGGTTTTGCCAGTTTTAACGCAAGTAAAGGTCATCCCAGCCCCTAGGGGAGTCGTGGGAATTATTTCCCCATGGAATTATCCGTTCACACTTTCCATGTGTGATATTTTGCCGGCCATATTGGCTGGCAATACTGTCGTGCTTCGACCCGATGAACAAACCATGTGGTCCGCAATCCGTGGCTTGGAATTGCTTTTTGAGTCAGGGTTGACTGCTGAAGTAGTAACGATGGTTAGTGGCCCTGGTCCAGTAATTGGCACGGCATTAATTGAGCAAGTCGATCACATTTGTTTTACTGGCTCAACGGCAACTGGAAGAATTGTTGGCGCCCAAGCTGGAGCTCGATTAATTGGGGTATCTCTGGAACTGGGTGGAAAAAATCCGATGATTGTGTGTGCTGATGCGAATCTGGAAAAATTCCTAGACATTGCCACTCGTGCCTGCTTCACATCTGCTGGGCAACTTTGTGTCTCGACTGAGCGAATGTATATACAGGAAGCTATCTATGAAAAATTCCTCGCCGCATTTGTTGTAAGAGTTAGAGAATTAGTACTAGGCGCAGGTGTTGGTTGGGGCTATGACGTTGGATCACTTGTAGGACCAGCGCAACTAAAACGTGTCACTGAAGCAGTGGCTAAAGCGGTCAGCCAAGGAGCCAAGATTGAAGCAGGCGGAAACCATCGGCCTGAAATAGGTCCATATGTTTATGAGCCAACGGTGCTATCTGGCGTTACAAATGAAATGCAAATTAGTACTGAAGAAGTTTTTGGACCTTGTGTTTATGTGGAATCATTCAAGACAATCGAGCAGGCAATAGCGCTTGCCAACGATTCAAGTTATGGACTTTCTTCGTCAGTGATAACTGGAGACTTAAAAGTTGGTAGCAAGATTGCGCGGCAATTGCGTACTGGAAGTGTAAACATCAACGAGGGTTTTGCCCCAGCGTATGGTTCCGTCCAGGCACCAATGGGTGGCATGGGAACTTCAGGAATCGAGCGACGTCACGGCATTGAAGGTCTGCTCAGATTCACGCAACCTCAAACAATTGCCACCGCTCACATTGCGACTATGTCTCCAAAGCTTGGCCGCAGTGACGAGCAATGGTCAGGAATTTTGGTGAAATTTCTCCAGATCATGAAAGCACTTCGGTTACGGTAATGGATTTTGACTATGACGTAATAGTTGTCGGGTCAGGCTTTGGTGGATCCGTCGCGGCGCTTCGTCTGACGGAAAAGAATTACAAAGTTCTAGTTATTGAGGCTGGGCGCGAGTTCAAAGACAAAGATTACGCAACTTCATCATGGAAAATTCGAGACTTTCTCTTTGCCCCCGCAATTGGCTGCTTCGGCATTCAGCGAATTCATATGTTGCCGGACGTTTTGGTATTGGCGGGAGCAGGAGTTGGTGGCGGTTCCTTGGTTTATGCCAACACAATGTATGAACCGCCTGCAGAATTTTTCTCGCAAGGACCCTGGTCTGAGATTACAGATTGGCAATCTGAACTTGCACCCTTTTATGACCAAGCCCGACGCATGCTCGGCGTTGAAAATAATAGTTTTCATTCACCTGCAGATCAAGCAATGAAGAGCGTAGCCGCCCGAATGGGGGTAGGCGAATCATTCAAACTAGCGCCAGTTGCCGTCCATTTTGGTAAAGGTCCAGGAATTGCATCCAGTGATCCTTACTTTGGTGGGGTTGGCCCCGCCCGAAATGGCTGCACAAATTGTGGTGAGTGCATGACAGGTTGTCGACATAACGCAAAAAATACCCTCGATAAAAATTATTTAGCACTTGCTCGACATGGTGGCGCGGTAATCCAGGCAATGACGACCGTTACTGAAATTAAACCGATCGAATCTGGCGGCTGGTTTGTTCACACAAAAAAGACAGGCGGACAATCGAAAAATGTGCTGCGAGCAGAACAAGTAATTATCGCTGCCGGAACTTTTAATACCCAAAAACTTTTACACCGCATGAAGGATGAAGGCAAGTTACCTAATTTGTCAGATCGACTAGGTCACTTGTCACGCACAAATTCTGAAGCTTTAGTCGGCGCTATCGCTAAGAAAAAACCTAATCCTGACTTCACGCACGGTGTTGCAATAACATCCTCATTTTTTCCCGATGAACATACCCATGTTGAGCCAGTTAGATATGGCGTCGGATCAAATGCGATGGGATTATTAGCAACTGTGCTAACTGATGGAAAACCCGGAACAGCTC
This sequence comes from Actinomycetes bacterium, assembly GCA_037619625.1. GTDB lineage: Bacteria > Actinomycetota > Actinomycetes > S36-B12 > UBA5976 > UBA5976. The sequence goes on along the minus strand of JASJMK010000043.1, from coordinate 35,984 downwards.
GATGGCGCACTTGGATGCAAGCAATTGCAAAATCACCTCTGGCGGCGTTAAAAAATCTTTGGGTCAAAGGGTGGTCAGAAAAAACAGTAATTGCGCTCGTAATGCAAAGCTTAGATAATTCGATAACTGTCTTTGGAAAAAAAGATGCAACCTTTAGTAGGTGGAAGTTAAGTAGTCGCCAAGGAGATGGTGAACCCAACCCCACTTGGTTACCAGTTGCTAATCAAGTTGCGCGAGAATTAGCTATTGCAATCGACGGAGTTCCAATGGGAAACCTTGGCGAGGTGATTAATGCCCCATTTACTGCTCATTTTGTTGGCGGGTGTGTAATTGCGAATTCACCTGAGTATGGGGTTGTAGATGCCTACCTTAGAGTTTTTGGATACCAGGGATTGCACATTACGGACGGATCAACAATTACGGGCAATCTTGGGGTAAATCCATCACTAACAATCACGGCGCAAGCCGAACGAGCAATGTCAATGTGGCCAAATCGAGAGGAAGTTGATTTGCGCCCCGTGATTGGAGCTGATTACTTAGCAATTCCTGCAGTTAGGCCAAACTCGCCAATCGTGCCGCAAGGTGCGCTGGGTGAACTTAAATTAACTTAATGCTCCATACTTTCTGAAAACATCTTGCCAATAGGCTAGAGGTGTGACGCAAGCCCGCCCGGTACTCGTAGTAGATTTCGGAGCGCAGTACGCCCAACTAATAGCCCGCCGCGTGCGCGAAGCGAACATTTATTCTGAAGTTGTTCCTAGCACCATGCCGGTATCGCAGATGTTGGCCAAGAATCCACTTGCCGTGATTTTGTCAGGTGGACCGGCCAGTGTTTATGCCGAGAGTGCGCCTCAAGTGGATGCGACACTATTTGATTCTGGCCTTCCAGTTTTTGGAATCTGTTACGGCTTTCAAGCTATGGCAACTGCACTCGGTGGCACAGTTGCTAAAACTGGTCTCTCAGAATTTGGCGCAACAGAACTCACGGTTATTGGCGAGAGTTGCTTGTTTTCTGAACTACCAGCCTTACAAAATGTCTGGATGAGCCATGGAGACAGCGTGCAAGTTGCGCCAGCTGGTTTTGCGGTAACTGCTTCTTCGGCAGGCGCCCAAGTTGCCGCATTTGAAGATTTATCCCGCAGTCTTGCAGGCGTGCAATTTCATCCTGAGGTTATGCATACTGAGTATGGACAAAAAGTACTAGAACATTTTTTATATGACATTGCAAAATTACAACCCACTTGGACATCCGCAAGTATTGTGCAGGATCAAGTTGCTCGCATTAAAAATCAAATCGGCGATGCCCAAGTAATTTGTGGGCTATCTGGTGGCGTTGACTCTGCTGTTGCAGCAGCGCTTGCTCACAAAGCAGTGAGTGATAATTTAACTTGCGTCTTTGTGGATCATGGCCTACTTCGCACTGGTGAGCGCGAACAGGTGGAACGTGATTACGTAGCAGCAACTGGAATAAAACTTGTAGTTATTGACGCAAGCGATCGATTCCTAGCAGAACTTGCAGATGTGACTGACCCAGAAACCAAACGCAAGATAATTGGACGACTTTTTATTCGCGTTTTTGAGGATGCCCAAAAAGATTTAGTAGCCCAGTCGGGTAATTCCGGAAAGCCAATTAAGTTTTTAGTACAAGGAACGCTTTATCCGGATGTAGTTGAAAGTGGTGGTGGCACTGGCGCTGCCACAATTAAGAGCCATCACAATGTGGGTGGCTTGCCCGACGATTTAGATTTTGAACTCTGCGAGCCGTTACGAGAACTGTTTAAAGATGAAGTGCGCGCAGTAGGCCGGGAACTTGGCTTGCCAGCTGCGATGGTTATGCGTCACCCATTCCCAGGCCCAGGCCTTGGAATTCGAATCGTCGGGGCAGTTAGCAAAGAACGTTTGGACATCCTGCGGGCTGCCGATGCAATTGTGCGCGAAGAAACAACAATTGCTGGTCTCGATTCCTCGATCTGGCAGTTCCCAGTTGTATTACTTGCAGACGTGCGAAGTGTTGGAGTCCAGGGTGATGGTCGAACTTACGGCCATCCAATTGTCCTGCGGCCCGTTTCGAGCGAAGATGCCATGACGGCCGACTGGTCTCGATTGCCGTATGACGTGATTGCAAAAATCTCAAATCGGATAACTAATGAAGTTCGGGAAGTTAACCGCGTAGTGTTGGATGTAACCTCAAAGCCTCCGGGCACTATTGAATGGGAATAAGGCGAAGGCTTATTCCCATTCAAAAATAAACACAGTTTGTTCTCCTCACGTTGAAAACGTGAGGAATAAGGCGAAGGCTTATTCCCATTCAAAAATAAACACAGTTAGTCTCACCTTTTGTGGTCGCGGGGCGTATATTCAATATTTATGGAACTGTTTTATAGCGCGCTTGTAGTTTTACACGTAGTTGGTATTGTCGCGATTTTCGCAGGGTTCTTAAAGGAACTTTTCCGTAAAACCTTTGGCGTTAACGTTGCCATGTTGCATGGCGCAAGTACTCAGTTATTAACTGGGATTCTCATGGTCGGGATTCATGAATCTGGTGCGATTGAAATTGAAGACGCGTTAGACATGAATAAGATCACACTGAAGCTGATTATTGCAATTGCCGTAATTGCCGCTTATTCGATTGGCAAGCGTAAGTCGGGCACAAAACTTTACTGGGCTCTAGTCGGTGGACTTACGACTGCGAACATAATTATTGCAGTTGTCAGCTAGCTCAATCTGGAAGTTTAATTTGCCGAAAAGTTTCAGCTAGCTTGCCTTCGGCGAAACCTGCTGCTTGAGCCTGCATAGTTCCCCAACCACGCAACATTTCTTCTAGTTCTTCCATGTGAGAAGTCTGACTAGCATGGGCATGCAATGCCTGAAGTTTTGTGGGAAAAGTTTCTGTCATGTCCATCCAGTGATTTGGTTCGGGATGACCCTGTAGCCAAAGCCAACTTACAGTCCAGGCTTCTAATCCTTCAGCAAGGCGTAATTCCGGATAGGCATATGGGTTACGAACTGCTGGATAAAGCGCACGTGACGTTGCCTCGCCTGCGGCCATGTGATCTGGATGGCTGGCTGGCAACCGCTCCCAATTTCGCTCTGGAGATTGGGTTATCACAAGCTGGGGCTGAACTTTTCGCATAACTCGGACTATGTCCCGTTGCACATCATGGCTGGCTTCTAGGTAGCCATCTTTGTACCCAAGAAAATGAACGTCAGTCACTCCACAAAGTCTGGCCGCCTCAGTCTGCTCAGCACGTCTAATTCCTGGAATGAGCGATCGATCGGTGGTGTCGTCAAAGCCACCAGCATCACCGTCGGTACAAATGCAATAGGTAACGCTAATTCCAGCCTGAGTCATAAGTGCGATTGTTCCGCTTGCGCCAAAGTCCACATCGTCAGGATGCGCCGTTACCACCAGAACTCGGGTAACGCCCTCAGGGATTCCAAAATTTGTTTCGCCGGTATCTGCAGAAGTCATTTTTCTATTCTATTTCCTTTACTAAATTTTGGTTTATGCCGTAGGCGCAGACGTCAGGGTACTTACGTAGACTGTGCGTGTGACTTCTGACTTACTTGATGATTTGAACGAACCACAGCGTCAAGCTGTCACACATTCGGGATCCCCACTTCTTGTGGTTGCCGGAGCTGGCTCGGGAAAAACGCGAGTTTTAACGCGCCGAATCGCCTATCTTTTAGCAGAGCGAAATGTTGCTCCAAGTGAAGTTTTGGCAATCACCTTCACCAACAAAGCAGCAAATGAGATGAAAGAACGAGTTGCACACATTGTTGGTCCGATGGCTCGAACTATGTGGGTTTCTACATTTCACTCAGCATGCGTTCGAATATTGCGAAATGAAGCAAAACGGCTTAATTTGAAATCTTCATTTACCATTTATGACACGGCAGACTCGGTTCGGATGCTTACTTTAGTCTCTAAAGATCTTGGAATTGATCCAAAATCCTATAGTCCGAAATATTTACTTGGCCAAATCAGTAATTTGAAAAACGAATTAATTGATTACGAAGATGCAGTGAGTAAAGCGGTTACAGCGCAAGAGCAAACAGTTGCCCAGGCTTATGGCGAATATCAACGACGCTTGATGCTGGCTAGCGCAGTGGACTTCGATGATTTAATTGGGCACACGGTTGCATTGTTGCAAGCGTTCCCAGATGTAGCTGCGCAGTATCGCCGCAAATTTCGCCAAGTTTTGGTTGATGAATACCAAGACACTAATCATGCGCAATATGTTTTGATTCGGGAATTAGTTGGAACTGACCAAGATGGTATGCCACCTGCGGAATTGTGCGTAGTCGGCGACGCGGATCAAAGTATCTATGCATTTCGAGGCGCAAATATTCGCAACATAGTGGAGTTCGAGCGTGATTACCCGAGTGCTAAAACGGTAGTTCTCGAACAAAATTATCGATCAACGCAAAACATTCTGACAAGTGCCAATTCAGTGATTGAAAAGAATTCTGGGCGACCAGTAAAACGGTTATGGACCGCTGAAGGCAGTGGCGAAAAAATTGTAATTTATACCGCTAACGACGAACATCACGAAGCAGATTTCATTGTTAATAACATTACAGACTTAATCGATAATCACGGTTTTGAATACAAAGACGTAGCAATTTTTTATCGCACCAATAATCAATCTCGCAGCGTTGAAGAAGTATTCATTCGTCGCGGGTTACCGTACAAAGTGGTTGGTGGCACGAAATTCTATGAACGCAAAGAAATTAAGGACGCGCTTGCCTACTTGCGCTCCATTTCTAATCCAGAGGATGACGTTTCGGTGCGCCGAATATTGAACACGCCACGTCGTGGAATAGGCGATAAAGCTGAAGAGGCTGTTGCGGGATTCGCGCGCCGAGAAAGAATTACATTTAGCGCGGCTCTAAATAGGTTGCCTGAGATTCATACCTTGCCTACTCGATCGGCAACGGCGCTAAATGAGTTCAATCGATTGCTAGAAAATTTGCGAACTTTGGATGAGTCTGGCGCTGGCCCGAGTTCTATATTGGTTGCTGCCATGGAGGCCTCAGGCTACTTAAAAGAGTTAACGGCAAGTAAGGATCCGCAAGATGAAGTGCGAGTTGAGAACATTGCGGAACTTGAAAATGTAACTCGAGAGTACGAAGAACAATTTACTGAAGATAATGAATCCGATGAAGTTGCGACTTTGTCGAACTTTTTAGAGCGCGTGTCACTAGTTGCAGATTCCGATCAAATACCAACAGATTCACAGCACGGTGGCGTTGTTACATTGATGACACTGCATACCGCCAAAGGACTTGAGTTTCCCGTTGTTTTCCTGACTGGCATGGAAGAGGGAATTTTTCCACATCAGCGCGCCCTAGGTTCAGCTGTTGAACTCGAGGAAGAGCGCCGCCTTGCTTATGTTGGTATGACTCGGGCTATGAAGCGCCTGTATTTATCTCGCGCAGTAGCGCGATCAACTTGGGGGCAGCCTAATTACAATCCGGAGTCAAGGTTCTTATCTGAAATTCCAGTAGAACTAGTTGACCGTCAAGGTGAAGAGCCAGGACCACTTGGACTATCTGGATCTGGGTACACGAAACCACAAAAACGAGACGAACCAGTGATGGTTTTATTGGTCGGCGATCGCGTGCTGCACGACAAATTTGGGATGGGAACAGTAATTTCAGTATTTGGGGAAAATGAAAAAGCCGAAGCAACGATCGATTTCAAAAGTGCTGGCGAAAAGCGACTACTACTTCGTTACGCGCCAGTTGAAAAACTTTAAACTAATTGCGCCATAGCCAATTTGTTGGGTTTTCAAAAAAACCATCTTTCATTACTTCGAAGTGTAAGTGCGGACCAGTGGTATTTCCGGTGGACCCAGACTTGCCAATTGATTGCCCAGCAACCACATCACCAGAAGTTAGTTCAATTTTGGAAAGGTGGTTGTAAGTAGTCACGTAACCATTTCCGTGATCGATTTCGATTCGGTAGCCGTAAGCGCCACCCCATCCAGCACTGACAATTGTTCCGTTGGCAGCAGCAAAAACTGTAGCACCGCTCTTTGCCCGGAAATCCAAACCAGTGTGCCAGCCCGTTGCCCAGATGTTACCTCGCTGGCCATAGCGTGCACTTAATTGGTAGTTGCCTTCAATCGGCACAACTATGACTCCAATTCGGCGAATTCGTTCGGCCTCCAAAAGCGCTGCTTGCACTTCTGCTTCGGCTTGAAGTTTGGCATTCTCAATAGCTTGCTGCTCTGAAATTAGGAGCTGAGCCTGTTGAATCTTTTGATCTTGAGCTTGGGTAATTAAGGAATCAAGTTGATCAGTTGTGGATGCTAAAGCTTGGAGCGATTTGCGTTCGGTGCTTGACACAGTAGGAGTGGCATCGATTACTGCCGTGACATCTGCTACGGGGTTGTTAGCGGCTGAGGCTTGAGCTAAAATTTCGGTTTCGGCTAAAGTTTTGCGATCCTCCGAGCGGCTAGCTGCCTGCGCGCGGGTAACAGTGCTTGCTGTTTCAATCTGCGCAATTCCTGATCCAGATGCAACAACCTTGGTGGGCAGATTTTCAACCACACTCAAGTCACCAGCTTGGACGATCCCACTAACGGTAGAGCCAGAAGTTAAGACAACTGAACTTATCCCGGCTAGCCCAAAAGCTGCTCCGATTTGTTTTCCAGAGGTCGACTTCTTTTTAGGCGCAGCATGACGCGCAGCGCGATGGCGACCGCGTGGTTCTGTGCTCATTTGTAAACCTTACCGTAAGCAAAAATGCCCAAACTATAAGTCTTTTCTATCGGATTTTGGCGACCAAGGGAAATTAATTCGGCAATTACAGGGATTCCCATGCCTAAATCAGCAAAATTGGAAAATCCGCAATTTTGTTCTGCCAACCTGGGCAAAATTGGAAAATCCGCAATTTTGCCGTATTAATAAGGAGTGGCGCCAATTCGCATAGTTATAGCTAAGCCAGGCCTAGATGGGCATGATCGCGGGGCAAAAGTCATAGCCAGAGCGCTTCGGGATGCTGGATTTGAAGTTATTTACACCGGGCTCCATCAAACCCCCGAGCAAATTGTGCAGACCGCAATCCAGGAAGACGCGGATGCAATTGGCATGTCGATTCTGTCGGGCGCACACTTGACGTTATTTCCTGCAGTAATCGAACTATTAGCAGCGAAGGGCGCATCGGACATCGTGGTATTCGGCGGCGGTGTGATTCCAACTGATGATGTGACCCAATTACATTCCTCTGGCGTCGCGCACGTATTTACACCTGGTACTCCGATAAGCGATGTTGTGGAATGGGTTAGCGCCAACGTTGGAGTAACAAGCGTTCGATAAGGTTGAGTTACAAACTAATCGGGAAGTGGCGCATTAACTGTGGATCTTTATGAATACCAAGCCAAGGAATTATTTGCAGACCATGGCGTGGCTGTAATACCTGGGAAAGTTTGTTTCACTCCTGCGCAAGCCGAAGCTGCAGCATCTGAAATTGGAACGATGGTTGTTGTAAAGGCGCAAGTAAAAACTGGGGGCCGCGGCAAAGCCGGTGGCGTCAAGCTTGCTAATAATCCAACAGAGGCTCGCGATCGCGCTCAAGACATTCTTGGATTAGATATTAAGGGCCACACAGTTCATAAAGTCTTGGTGGCTGAAGCCGCAGAAATTATTTCAGAGTATTACGTTTCGTTTTTACTTGATCGAACAAACCGCACTTTTCTCGCGATGGCAAGTGTTGAGGGTGGCGTAGAAATTGAAGAAGTTGCCGTAAATAACCCCGAAGCACTGGCGATGATTCGGGTTGATGCAATCCAAGGGTGCACTGTTGAAAAGGCAACAGAAATTGCCGATGCCGCGAAGTTTCCAGCAGAAGTTCGCGAGCAAGTAATTGAAATGCTCTGCAGCCTTTGGAAAGTTTTGGTTGAGGAAGACGCAACGTTAGTTGAAGTAAACCCACTCGCCAAGATTGCAGATGGTCGAGTACTCGCTTTAGATGGCAAGGTTTCCCTCGATGACAATGCGCAGTATCGCCATGAATCACACTTGGCATTAATCGATAACTCGCAAACAGATGCCATTGAATTACGCGCTAAAGAATTTGATTTGAACTACGTCAAGCTTCAGGGCGAAGTTGGCATCATTGGTAACGGTGCTGGACTGGTTATGTCTACGCTTGATGTTGTGGCATATGCCGGAGAAGAATTTGGTGGCGTGAAGCCAGCTAACTTCTTGGATATTGGCGGCGGCGCAAGCGCCCAAGTTATGGCCAATGGCTTAGACATCGTTTTAGGTGACCCTGACGTCAAAGCAGTATTTGTAAATGTGTTTGGCGGCATAACTGCCTGCGACGCTGTTGCGAATGGGATTGTGCAAGCAGTGGCCATGCTTGCAGAGCGAGGCGAACCGATAACCAAGCCGATTGTTTGTCGCATCGATGGAAACAACGCAATTGAAGGCCGTCGCATTCTTGATGAATCAGGAATTGCGTTAATTGAACGTGTTGAAACTATGGATGATGCAGCTCGCCGTGTCGCCCAACTAGCTGCTGGTAAGTAGGAATTCTGATGGCAATTTTCATAACTGCAGATAGCAAAATCCTGGTTCAAGGAATGACAGGATCCGAAGGCACAAAGCACACCCGCCGGATGGTTGCAAGTGGCACTAATGTCGTTGCTGGCGTCACACCAGGTAAAGGTGGCCAAGACGTTGACGGCATCCCGATATTTAATAACGTTGGTGAAGCTATGGCTGCAACTGGCGCAAACGTTTCAGTCGTTTTTGTGCCACCAAAATTTGCTAAGGCTGCCGTAATTGAAGCGATTGATGCGCAGATACCGCTTTGCGTGGTTATCACCGAAGGTATTGCGGTACACGACACTGCAGTATTTTTCCAATACGCCGAAAATTCTGGAAAGACCAGACTGGTTGGCCCAAACTGCCCTGGGTTAATCAGCCCTGGACTTTCCAACGCTGGAATTATTCCCGGCGACATCACGCAAAAAGGTCGCATTGGATTAGTCAGTAAGTCTGGAACGTTGACTTACCAAATGATGTTTGAACTTCGTGATCTCGGCTTTTCAAGTTGTGTTGGAATTGGCGGTGATCCAATTATTGGAACAACGCATATCGATTGTTTGGCTGCCTTTGAAGCGGACCCAGACACTGATGTAATCGTGATGATTGGCGAGATTGGTGGCGACGCCGAAGAGCGTGCCGCAGCGTTTATCAAAGACCATGTAACTAAGCCAGTCATAGGTTATGTTGCAGGATTTACCGCCCCTGAGGGAAAAACTATGGGTCACGCGGGCGCAATAGTTTCGGGATCGTCGGGAACTGCGGCAGCCAAAAAAGAAGCTCTTGAAGCAGCAGGTGTTCAAGTTGGTAAGACTCCAAGTGAAGCAGCGCGTTTAGTTCGGGAAGTTTTAGCCAGCCGCTAGAGCCGTGTCGGTTCGCCTTTTATTAAGTCCAAACTGGGACGATTTTAAATGTGGTCAACGTATTATCAGGTAAAAAACCAAGGGGTGTGCCACAGCGCCAATGGCGGCGGCCTGTTCCTGAAGAATATATAAATCACTATCCGCCACTAATTTCTTCTTCGATCGCCGCTGTTGCCGCAGTAGTTATTGGTTATGTCACAACACTTGGTTTTGTAGTGGCCGTTTGGTTAGTTGCGGCTAATGGCACCGAGTCAACGTTTACTGTGATGCGAGCAGCAGGGATAGCCTGGCAAGTTTTACATTTGACTCCAGTGGTTATAGGTAACGTAACTATCGGAGTTTTACCTTGGGGATTTTTAGCGATTCCAATTTTGATTATTTGGCGAGCCACCCAATGGGCCTTGAAAAGCGCGCAACCCAAGAATGCAATTGACTTTATCCGGGTGGCAGTATCCATGAGCATAATTTACGCAGGACTTGCATTTTGTCTTAGCGTAATTTCCAACACTCCTGACTTAAAAACCTCAGTAACTTCAAGTGCAGTACATGCCTTCGTCCTTGTACTGGTTGTGACATTGGTTTGTATCAACACATATGCACCGTCACGGACAATTCTTACTGATAAGTTTCCAAGAATTATTGTGGATGGTATTCGCCCAGCTCTTATTGCCTTTGGACTACTTCTTGCTTTTGGATCATTACTTACTTCAATCTCGTTAGCGTTGCACTGGATTGAAATGCGAGCCGTTACATCGTTGATGGCCCCTGGTGCGATCGATGGACTCTTTATGACGTTGCTTGGTATTGGGTACATTCCTACCGTTAGCGTCTGGGCTTTGTCTTATGTGCTGGGTCCTGGGATTTTAATCGGCGGCGGCGGAATAGTAACTTCGCAACTAGCTAGCCCTGGGGCATTGCCAGCATTCCCATTGCTATCAATTTTGCCTAATGAAACGTCGCCTTACGCTTCGTATTTAATTGCATTCCCATTGTTAGTTGGGGCGGCAATTTACTTCTTACTTCCACGGGAGCGTTGGGTCGCTCAAGGTGACTCACTCGCAATAGCAATGTCATTTGTGTTGCGTTGGCGGGAAATATTTACCCTACTTGTTTCCTTACTTATTCTGGGAGCGCTTTCGTGGCTCGCTGCTGCGGCTTCAAGTGGACCACTTGGCACTAGTTTTCTGAAATTTGTTGGCCCAATGCCAAATCAAGTTGCGCTAGCAGCGATGTCAATCTGCGGTTTTGCGGCACTGCTGACCATGGTGCTACCACGAGTAGTTTTATCAATTATTCACTGGCTGACGCATCGAGAATCGGCCACGAAATAGAATTGAGCTGTGCCCAATCTTCGCGTTGTTGTTCTAGCTTCCGGGACCGGCACACTCTTTGAAGCGCTTGCAAACCGGGCCAATGAAATAGGGATTGAAGTCGTTGGACTTATTGCTGACGCAAAAGTCGCTGCCTGCGAACGTGCTACTTCTTTAGATATCCCGGTCACTGTGTTACCAATGAATGTTGATCGCTCAACCTGGGATGAAAGATTGGCAACTGAACTAAATCGGTTGAATCCAGAGCTGATTGTGTCTGCAGGATTTATGAAGATTCTGGGACCAAAAGTTTTAGAAAATTACTTGGGTCGAATAATTAATACCCACCCCGCGTTACTGCCGCTATTTCCGGGGGCAAACGCAGTTAGAGATGCGCTGGAAGCTCGCGTAACTGTAACTGGTGCCACAGTGCACTTTGTGGATGAAGGTATCGATACTGGAAAGATAATCACTTCGCAGCAAGTTAGGGTTGAACCAGATGACACTGAAGCGCTTTTACATGAACGCATCAAGGTGGTTGAGCGGGAACTATTAATTGCCGTAGTGCGGGATTTTGCTAATGGAAACATTGAGTTTGGAGACGTGGTGAACTAATGAGTGAGCATCGCACAATCAAACGCGCGTTAATTAGCGTCTATGACAAAACAGGATTAGCAGAGTTAGCTAGCGCCTTACACAGTGCTGGTGTGGCGATAGTCTCCACTGGAAGCACAGCAGCAGTTATTGCAGAACTTGGAATTCCAGTAACTCAAGTAAAAGACATAACTGGATTTCCAGAGTCACTTGATGGTCGAGTTAAAACTTTGCATCCAAAAATTCATGGTGGCTTACTTGCCGATATGCGTAAACCAGATCACGTAGCGCAATTAAGTGAGCTAGGGATAGAAGCCTTCGAACTTGTCGTAGTTAACTTGTATCCATTTGCCCAAACTGTTGCTTCAGGTGCCAGCATCGAAGAGTGCATTGAGCAAATAGATATTGGTGGCCCAGCTATGGTGCGAGCGAGCGCCAAGAACCATGCGAATGTAGCGGTGGTAGTTGACCCAAAGTCATATGGTGCTGTCATAACTGCCGTTGCGAGTAAAGGGTTCAGCAAAAAGGATCGAATCGTACTGGCCACTTTAGCTTTCCAACACGTTGCACAATATGACGTTGCTGTTGCGAGTTGGCTTGGCTCGGTTGTGTTGCCAGATTCGGATCCAGCAACAAGCGGTTTCCCTGCTTGGTTTGGGGGAGTATGGGAACGCGCGCAAACTTTGCGCTACGGAGAGAATCCGCATCAAGAAGCTGCTTTATATATTTCCACGTTCAGCGAACCAGGAATTGCCCAAGCCCAGCAGCTGCATGGAAAAGAAATGTCTTACAACAATTATGTAGACGCAGAGGCTGCCTATCGAGCAGCTTATGATCACTTGCAACCAGCTGTAGCAATCATCAAACATGCAAATCCCTGTGGAGTTGCAACTGCAGGAGAAATATCTTCGGCCTACCAAAAAGCACACGCGACAGACCCAGTTTCAGCATTTGGTGGAGTTGTTGCAGCAAATCGAGTGGTCACTTTGGAGATGGCCCAAGCAATTTCAGAGGTATTTACTGAAGTGATTTTGGCACCTGACTATGAGGATGCAGCTTTAGAAATATTGCAGGCCAAGATAAACATTCGAATTTTGAAAGTATCACCCCCAAGTTCTCATGTTCATGCCGAACTACGACCGATTTCAGGCGGTTTGTTATTGCAATCTCAGGATCGCTTCCAGAGTGCCGGCGACAATGTTGCCAATTGGACTTTAGTGGCCGGACAAGTAGCCACGAAGGAAACTCTGGCAGATTTGGAATTTGCCTGGCGCGCTGTTCGTTGCGTTAAGTCCAACGGAATTTTATTAGCAAAGGATTTAGCGGCAGTTGGAATTGGAATGGGTCAAGTCAATCGAGTTGATTCGGCTCGACTGGCAATTTTGCGCGCTGGCGCCGAGCGTACGCTCGGTAGTGTTGTTGCAAGCGATGCTTTCTTCCCGTTTGCCGATGGCCTAGAAGTTTTGATTGAAGCTGGCGTTAAGGCAGTAGTTTCTCCTGGTGGCTCAGCTCGAGATGAACAAGTTATCGCGGCAGCAAGTAACGCTGGAATCACTATGTATTTCACAGGAACCAGGCATTTCTTTCATTAACGATAGGGATACTAGGCCTCCCACATAACTTTCGAATTAACTGGCAGGATAGGCAAGTTATGAAAAATTTCGTTCACAAACAATGGCCGATTCTTACGGTCTACGTTGGGATCCTCATTTCGCTAGCGGTTGTTGTCTTTGTTAACTTCCGGTCTGGTGCGGTTTTGTTGTCGCTGAATGTTTTGCTGGCATTTTTATTAAGACTTCGACTACCAGATTCAAAAGCGGGTTGGTTAAGAATTCGACGGCGACGTGTTGATTTGACGGTACTGGCGACACTCGGCATTTTATTATTAATTTTGGCGCTGGTAGTGCCACAGGGGAGCAAGTAGTTCAATGACTGCAAAACATGGAAAGAAATCCGGCATAAAAGTTTCGCACATTGTAATTACTTTCATTGCATCAGTAATTATTACTGCACAGTCATCAATAAATAGTGAACTTAATTTATTTACTGAGTACCCACTGGTCACTGCATTAATAAACTTTGCAACGGGTCTACTCATTCTTGCCACGATGATGTTAATCAATCGACCAATTCGTCAAGGTTTTTTTAGAATCCCGAGTTTGGTACGGGCCGGTACATTGCGCCGCTGGCAGCTATTCGGTGGACTCTCTGGGGCATTTTTTGTCTCGACGCAGAGTGGTTTGGTTCAAGTTGTTGGCGTGGCAATCTTTACTGTTGCAGCGGTAGCTGGCCAAACTTCAGCTGCGCTTTTAGTCGACAAACTTGGAATTGGTCCAGCAGGCAAACAGGCAGTAACTCTGGCTCGAGTTGGCGCTGCAATTCTAGGTATTCTCGGCGTATTAGTTTCGGTATTAGGACAAGATTCAAAAAGTGAGTTTGCGTTCGGCGCAGTTTTGATAGCTTTTTCAGCAGGCGCCCTGGTGGCAACACAGCCCGCACTAAATGGTCAGATTGCTAACTTCACTGGACAGCCAGCTGCTGCTGCGATGGTCAACTTTATTGTTGGATTTATTGCATTGACAATAGTTTTTGGCGTGAAGCAACAAATTTCACCACAAGCAATTATCGTTCCACCCATGCCGTGGGAAAATCCAATCATCTGGCTAGGCGGACCATTTGGAGTAGTTTTCGTTTTGACTGCTGCCTTTATGGCTAAAACACTTGGTGTTTTCTTATTCACGCTCACTTCAGTGGTAGGTCAACTATCGGGTGCAATCTTGATGGATGTGCTATTTCCAACTGCAGCTACAAACATCACGTGGCAACTACTAGTTGGCATATCTATGACAGGCGCTGCGGTCGTTCTAGCAAGTGGAAAGAAAAAAGTTAAAACTCAGTAACACTTTCCGCAAACGACTTCATGTCAGGAAATACGGAATCGGGTGCTGCACTTGCTTGCGGGGCAGCACCATTACCTCGACGCTTGATATGCACTGTAGTCATGCCAATACTTTTAGCTGGTGCATGGTCATGAAACATACTTTGAGCCACATGCAAAATCCGATCTTTTGAGATTCCAAGATTGCGCTGGATTTTTTCATGAGCAAAATGAAAGTTTTCTATGTTTGGCTTGTAGGACCCAACTTGAGCGGCAGTGATAACTTCATCAAAAGTTATGCCAAGTCGGGCGGCAGATGCAGCGAAGAGGTCATCATCGCAATTTGTAATGACCACTAATTTGTAACGCTTTTGTAGCGACGCTAGTGCGTCGTGCGAATCTGGGAAAGCTGGCCAATCCAGAACACTTGCGCCAAATTGGGCTTCCTGTTCCGGCGATACTTCCAAGCCAAGTTCGCCAGCCAGCAAACGCAATGTCAGGCCAAGAACTTCACGGTAATTCTTGTACGGAACTTCTGCAACATGCTCATGGTGAGCGAAACTTGCCAGCAAATCTGCATCAGATTTGGTTTCGATGCCTGAGCCCAAGGCCACCTTTAAACCAGCTAAAATTCCAGATTCCCAGTCAATTAAAGTGCCGTAGCAATCAAAAGTTAAGGCATCAAAATCTTCGTAATTGATCATGCTAGCTCCAGGTTTCAGTAGTTCTTGCTCAATATAGTTGCCAGCGCGCACCTGTTGAATCGCAAACCATATAATTGGACTAGAATAAAAGTGTCTTGACGTCAAGATACTTTCACTTTAAGGATTTTTTATGGCTGGCAAAGTAACTGTTGTAGGCGCCGGGTTCTATGGCTCGACAACCGCACTTCGGATCGCGGAATACAACATTGTGGACACTTTGGTGTTAACCGACATTCTCGATGGAAAAGCTGAGGGTCTGGCACTTGACATGAATCAGTCCCGCGCGATCGAGGGATTTGAAACCAAAGTTATTGGGCAAACAACAACAGTTGAAGGTGGCGGCTACGAAGCAATTTCGGGTTCGGACGTTGTGGTTATCACCGCTGGACTTCCTCGCAAGCCAGGTATGAGCCGCATGGACTTAATTGAAACCAATGCAAAAATTGTGCGCGGCGTAGCTGAGAACGTTGCTAAGCACGCCCCACATGCAGTCATCATCGTTGTCTCTAACCCGCTAGATGAAATGACTGCTCTGACTCAGTTGGCAAGTGGATTTCCAAAAGAGCGAGTACTTGGACAAGCGGGCATGTTAGACACTGCGCGATTTACAAACTTTGTTGCCGAGGAACTTAAAGTTCCAGTTTCCAGCGTCAAGACTCTGACTCTGGGTTCACATGGCGACACTATGGTTCCGGTACCTTCTCGTTGCACCGTAGACGGTAAGGCGCTAGCTGATCTATTATCTGCTGAAAAAATTGAAGAACTAGTGGTTCGCACCCGCAACGGCGGCGCGGAAGTTGTTGCCTTGCTTAAAACTGGTTCGGCTTACTACGCACCTTCAGCAGCAGCTGCTCGTATGGCTAAAGCAGTGATTGAAGATTCTGGCGCAGTTATGCCGGTGTGCGCCTGGGTTGACGGCGAGTACGGAATTAATGGTGTTTACCTTGGCGTTGAGGCACAAATTGGCAAAGGTGGCGTCCGCAAAGTTGTTGAAACTGAGTTAACTTCTAGCGAACTAGCTGAACTCAAAGTTGCTGCTGAAGCTGTACGTGAAAAACAAGCCGACGTAGCAGGTCTGTAACTTATGTCGAAAATCAAAGTAAAAGGCACAGTTGTTGACCTTGATGGTGACGAGATGACCCGCATCATTTGGTCCTTCATTAAAGAGCAGTTGATTCTGCCTTACCTCGACATCAACATTGATTATTACGACCTAGGTATGGAAAATCGTGATGCAACAGATGATCAAGTAACAATTGATGCTGCCAATGCCATAAAGAAGCATGGAGTTGGAATTAAATGCGCCACAATCACACCTGATGAAGCGCGTGTTGAAGAATTTGGTTTAAAGAAGATGTGGAAATCGCCTAATGGCACAGTCCGCAATATTCTGGGCGGCGTTATTTTCCGTGAGCCGATCATCATAAGTAACATCCCACGGCTCGTCCCAAGTTGGACTAAGCCAATCATTATTGGCCGCCATGCATACGGAGATCAGTACAAAGCAACTGATGTAAAGATTCCGGGCGCTGGATCACTAACCATGACTTTCACTCCGGCTGATGGCGGGGCTCCAATGGAATTGAATGTCTTTGATTTCCCAGCTTCAGGTGTGGCAATGGGCATGTACAACTTAGATGAATCAATCCGAGAGTTTGCGAGGGCCTCCTTGCGTTACGGCTTAAATCGCAACTATCCGGTCTATCTTT
This sequence comes from Actinomycetes bacterium, assembly GCA_037619625.1. GTDB lineage: Bacteria > Actinomycetota > Actinomycetes > S36-B12 > UBA5976 > UBA5976. Next base: position 19,367 of record JASJMK010000043.1, on the reverse strand, counting down.
CGACTAAGAACACAATCTTGAAGGCATACGATGGCCAGTTCAAAGATATTTTCCAGTCAGTATTTGAAACTGAATTCAAAACAGAGTTTGATGCTGCCGGCCTAACTTACGAACATCGGTTGATTGATGACATGGTTGCCTGCGCAATGAAATGGGAAGGTGGTTATGTCTGGGCTTGCAAGAACTATGACGGCGACGTGCAGTCTGACACCGTGGCCCAAGGCTTTGGTTCGCTTGGCTTAATGACTTCCGTATTAATGACACCAGATGGAAAAACGATTGAAGCCGAAGCCGCTCATGGCACAGTGACTCGTCACTACCGCCAACATCAACAAGGCAAACCCACATCGACAAATCCAATAGCATCAATTTTTGCTTGGACCCAAGGATTGGCGCATCGAGGCAAGTTAGATGGCACGCCAGAAGTTACTAACTTTGCCGAAACCCTAGAGCGCGTGTGTATCGAAACGGTAGAGAGCGGCAAAATGACAAAAGATCTTGCCCGACTCATTAATAAAGATCATCCCTACTTAACGACTGAAGAATTTCTTGCTGCGATTAATGAAAACCTACAGAAAGCTATGTCGGCTTAATTTATGCTCGGTGTGATTTCAGCGAATGCTAACGGCGTTAGGGCATCACTTAAGCGCGGTGGGTTTGACTGGATTAAATCCCAGCTTGATTCCGGTGTTGCCGATGTCGTTTGCTTACAAGAAGTGCGGGCTACTACTGAGCAACTTCAAGAGGTGCTAGCAACTGCCGGGCTATCAAAGTTACACATCGCCCACGATTCTAGTTCCCGCTTAGGTCATGCTGGTGTTGCAATCTTGAGCACTCGAAAACTCATGAACATTAAGACAGGTGTGGGGCCGAAAGAATTTGCAGAAACTGGCCGTTGGGTACAAGCAGATATTGATACTAAGAAGGGACCCATGACGGTGGCCTCGGTTTACGTCCATTCCGGCGATGCCGAAAAGCCTGTCCAACAAGAAAAGTATCGCTTCCTCGATGCTGTGACTAAAAAGTTTCAAGCAGCGCAAAAAAATGAAGGCTTATTCTTGGCAAGTGGCGACTTCAATGTTGGTCATCGAGAACTTGATATTAAAAACTGGAAAGGCAACGTCACGAACGCTGGATTTTTGCCGCAGGAACGTGCTTACTTTGATAAGTGGTTTGAAAAACTTGGTGTTGTTGATTTGGGTCGAAAAGTTGCCGGCGAAGTTGAAGGTCCTTACACCTGGTGGTCCTGGCGTGGTCAGGCCTTTGATAACAATGCGGGCTGGCGTATTGATTATCACGTTGCAAATAGTGCATTAGCCCCACATTGCGCGGATGTGGTCGTTGGTAGAGCCAATTCTTATGCGCAGCGCTGGAGCGATCATGCGCCAGTGACTGCTCACTTTAACTTGTAGAATTACCGCCATGAGTACTTTTTGGCAAACTATGGCCATAGTTCTACTCTTCACGATTGTTGGTGGAGTTTTTGCCTCTGCTGAAACAGCATTAATTACGTTACGAGATAGCCAAGTTAAGAAGCTTGCAGCTACTGGACGCCGTGGCCGTCGGCTAGAGAAATTGATGCTTGATCCCAATCGTTTTTTGGGCGCAGTACAGGTAGGGGTAACACTTGCTGGGTTTCTTTCAGCAGGTTACGGTGCCTCCAAAATAGTGCCAATTTTTAGCCCACAGATCGTTACTTGGGGGCTAAGCCAAAGCGCAGCAGAAACTCTGTCTTTTATCGCTGCCACTGTCCTAATTGCGTACTTATCTTTGGTCGTAGGTGAGTTGACGCCAAAACGCTTAGCAATTCAGCATGCCGAACGTTATGCGCTGTTATTGGTCACCCCAGTTGATTTCATTGCAAAAATTACCGCACCATTTATTTGGTTGTTATCGAAATCCTCCGATGCACTTCTTCGAGTTTTGGGTGGTGATCCCAAGGCGGGTAAGGAACAAATTTCTGGCGAAGAATTACGTGGCATGTTAGCTATGCATCAAGACTTGACTCATGCCGAGCGTGAACTAATTGATGATGTCTTTGAAGCAGGGGATCGTGAGATTCGCGAGATTATGATTCCGCGAACTGAAGTCGCATTTCTAGATGCAGATTTGCCAGTTTATAAAGCGGTGAAGATTGTCGCGGATAAACCGCATTCGCGTTATCCCGTATTCGATAATTCTGAAGATGATGTTCTTGGGTTTGTGCACGTTCGGGATCTCCTTGATCCGGAAATTCGGGAACGCTCGATTCGAGTCGGGGATTTAGTCCGCGAGGTTGCCCGCCTTCCAGGTATCAAGCGCGTGATTCCAGCACTAACTGATATGCGCGCAACAAACGCGCATTTGGCGATTGTTGTCGATGAGTACGGCGGTACAGCAGGAATCATCACGATGGAAGATTTGGTTGAAGAACTAATCGGAGATATTCGTGATGAATACGATACGGATGCATCAGAAGGTGTCATCCCACTTGGAAAAGATATTGTTGTCGATGGCTTACTAAACCTTGACGACTTCCTAGAAGAAACTTTGATGGAATTGCCAGAGGGCCCCTACGACACAGCAGCTGGTTTCCTCGCATCGCAACTGGGTCGAATCCCTATGGTTGGGGATGAGATTGTTGTTGAATCTGGCACCTTGAGTGTCCTGGAAATGGATGGTCGTCGGGTGTCACGAATTCGAGTCGTTCGTTCTGCCACAATAGGGCAATGACACCGCGCGTACTCTCTGGCATTCAGCCAACTTCCGACAGCTTCCATGTTGGTAATCACTTGGGTGCGTTGCAAAATTGGGTGGCAATGCAGGAAACACATGAATGCGTTTACTTCATCGCTGACATGCATGCCATCACAGTTGAACAGGATCCAACAACTCTGCGCAATCGAACTCTGCGGTCTTATGCCCAGCTACTCGCCCTGGGAATTGATCCAAATAAATCGACTCTGATTGTGCAAAGTCACATCCCCGAGCACGCGCAATTGATGTGGGTTATGTCTACGATCACTGGTTTAGGCGAAGCTAATCGAATGACGCAATTTAAGGATAAATCTGCAAAAGGTGGTGCTTCAACTGCGAGCGTTGGCTTATTGACTTATCCAATCTTGCAGGCCGCTGATATTTTGCTGTACCAAGCCAATGCCGTTCCAGTTGGCGAAGACCAGCGTCAACATCTAGAGCTAACTCGTGACTTGGCAATTCGATTCAATGGCCGATTTGGTGACACGTTTACAGTTCCCGAAGCTCACATAGTTAAAGGCACTGCAAAGATTCAGGACCTGCAAGATCCAACAGCAAAAATGAGTAAGTCATCCCCTAGCGGTTGCATTAATTTGTTAGATCCGCTCAAGACCACTGAAAAGAAAATTAAGTCTGCCGTTACTGATTCAGATTCTGTGGTTGCTTTTGATCCGATAAAAAAAGCCGGAGTCTCCAATTTGCTGACAATAATGTCCGCGTATACCGAAAGTTCAATCGACGACTTGGTCAAAGATTTTTCTGGGCGAATGTACGGCGACTTAAAGAAAGAAACTGCTGCGGCGGTCTTAAGTTTTGTGGAACCATTCCAGGAAAAAGTTGAATCGTTTATGTCAGATCCTGGCGAAATTGAGAGGCTCATGCGCACAAGTGCTGTACGAGCACGCGAGATAGCAAGTAAAACTCTTGCCGATGTGCACGACAAGCTTGGCTTTGTTCACCCATGAGTTATGACGTAATACTTTTTGACTTAGATGGCACACTAACTGACTCAGGTTTAGGTGTTGCCAACGGCGTTCTTTACGCTTTGGAAAAAATGAGATTTGAAAAGCCAGATAATGCTTTACTAAAAAAGTACTTAGGTCCACCACTCTGGACTTCATTTGCTGACTACGCGGGCATGTCGCAGGAGCAAACAGTTGAAGCCGTTAAGTTATATCGCGAGTACTACAACGAAATTGGCGCTTATGAGAATTCGGTTTACCCGGGAATCCCAGATCTGCTAAAACGACTAACTGAAGCAGGAAAAAGGATTGCAGTAGCAACTTCCAAAGTTGATTATGCTGCCATCAAAATTCTCCAACACTTCAACCTGGACCACCACTTCGATGTCATTGCTGGCTCCGATGAATCCGGGGAGCTTAGGGGCACTAAGGCCCAAGTTATTGCCCACGCCTTGGCTGAACTTCGCATGTGCGACGGGACATCAACAGTGATGATTGGGGACCGCGAGCATGACATTTTGGGCGCGAAGGCGCACGCAATTCCAGGAATCGGAGTTCTCTACGGTTACGGGGATCGGGCCGAGCTTGCTGCCGCTGGGGCCGTATCAATAGTTGCGGATGTGGCGGAATTAGAAAGTGAGCTTTTCCGCTAGGTTTTGTGCGCCATCTCACGTTACTAATTCCCTAGGCTCCTCTGCAGGCACAAGGGTTTGACCTTAAACTCTTGGCTATGGCTTTGAAATCTATGGAAAATGGCGTTGGCGCCCCAGGGCGCGCAAAGATCGGTGTAAGGCATCTTCGGACAGATAAGTGGTGGATTTCCCCGCTAATTTCAGTCCTTGTCCTACTTTCATTTATTGCATATTCCACATGGCGGGCTTTTGAAAATTCTTACTACTACGTGGATCATTTGGTCTCTCCGTTTTATTCACCTTGCCTAGCAACATCGTGCCCACCCGAGGCCGCAATTTTCGGAACCCCATTCGGTGATTGGTGGACGCTTTCACCAGCGCTATTAATTTTGGTTTTCCCACTTGGCTTTCGTTTAACTTGCTATTACTACCGCAAGACTTATTACCGCGCGTTTTGGATGTCGCCTTCTGCATGTGCAGTTGCTGAACCACACAAGAAATACACTGGCGAAACCCGACAGCCACTTTTGCTGCAAAACTCTCACCGTTATTTCTTCTTTGCAGGACTTATCTTTAACATAATTTTGACGTACGACGCCATAATTGCTTTCAAAAATCCTGCAGGCGAATGGGGGCATATGAGCGTTGGCACACTTGTGCTTCTGTCCAATGCCATTTTCTTGTGGATGTACTCCCTTTCTTGCCACTCGTGCCGCCATGCTGTTGGTGGTCGCTTGAAGCATTTCAGCGCACATCCATTCCGATACAAGATGTGGACTTTTGTTTCGACGCTAAATCCGCATCATCCAAAATTTGCTTGGGTGTCACTTATCGGTGTTGCATTATGCGATCTATACGTTCGAAGTGTTGCAACCGGTCAAATCACAAACTTCTACATCTTCTAAAGGGGATTTGAAAACACATGGCTGAATTTGAACGTCACCAATACGACGTACTGATCATTGGTGCTGGTGGCGCTGGACTTCGCGCTGCAATTGAAGCGCGTGCTAGCGGTCTACGTACCGCGATTATTTGCAAATCTTTGTTTGGAAAAGCTCACACTGTTATGGCAGAAGGTGGCATAGCCGCCAGCATGGGTAACGTAAATAGCAAAGATAACTGGATGGTTCACTTTCGCGACACTATGCGCGGTGGAAAGTTTCAGAATAACTGGCGCATGGCTGAATTGCATGCCAAGGAATCACCAGATCGCGTTTGGGAACTTGAAACATACGGCGCACTTTTTGATCGCACGCCAGAAGGCAAAATTAGTCAGCGTAACTTCGGTGGGCATGAGTACCCTCGCCTAGCGCATGTTGGCGACCGCACTGGTTTGGAATTAATCCGCACCATGCAGCAAAAGATTGTTTCCCTGCAGCAAGAAGATTTTGCTGAAACCGGTGACTATGAATCCAAAATAAAGGTTTTTGCTGAGCTAACAATTACCGAAATTCTTAAAACAGATGGCAAAGTATCAGGCGCACTAGGTTACTGGCGTGAGTCTGGCGAATTCGTTGTCTTTGAAGCACCTGCAGTAGTTCTTGCTACTGGCGGTATTGGCAAATCATTTAAGGTCACTTCCAACTCTTGGGAAGGCACCGGCGATGGCCACGCCTTGGCGTTAAAAGCTGGTGGCAACTTAATGCACATGGAATTTATTCAATTTCATCCAACTGGCATGGTTTGGCCACTAAGTGTTAAAGGTATTTTGGTAACCGAGTCGGTTCGCGGTGATGGCGGGGTACTTCGTAACTCCGAGGGTCGCCGTTTCATGTTTGATTACATCCCGCCCGTTTTCGTAAAACAGTACGCAGATACCGAAGCCGAAGCTGATGGCTGGTACACCGATCCAGAAAACAACAGACGTCCCCCAGAGCTTTTGCCTCGAGATGAAGTGGCACGTGCTATTAATACTGAAGTTAAAGCAGGTCGTGGCTCCCCGCATGGTGGAGTATTCCTGGATGTTTCAACCAGGCTTTCGCCAGAAGTAATTAAGGCTCGCCTTCCCTCTATGTGGCATCAGTTCAAGGAGCTTGCTGATGTTGACATCACTAAGCAAGCCATGGAAGTTGGACCTACTTGTCACTACGTGATGGGCGGGGTACAAGTTGATCCAGATACTGGCGCAGCCATTGGAGTTCCAGGATTATTTGCAGCGGGCGAAGTTGCCGGCGGCATGCATGGCTCTAACCGACTTGGCGGAAATTCACTTTCTGACTTGTTGGTCTTTGGCCGCCGCGCTGGAATGGGCGCTAGTGAATATGTGACTGGACTTAGTTCCAAGCCAGCGCTAGCTCAGTCCGACATTGATAGTGCGATAGCAACAGCGGTTGCACCGTTTAATGGCGAGAGTAAGGAAAACGCCTACGCAGTGCATTATGAACTTCAGCAGATGATGAACGACTTAGTGGGCATCATTCGCGTTGGGGCCGAAATGACGCAGGCAATTGAAAAACTTGATGCCATGAAGGTTCGCGCCAAGAACGTCAGTGTGACTGGAGATAGATTGTTTAATCCAGGCTGGCACATTGCTCTGGATTTAATGAACATGTTGGTTGTAAGTGAAGCGATTGCGAAGTCTGCTTTGGAGCGGGAAGAATCCCGTGGTGGTCACACTCGCGATGACTTCCCAACTATGGATCCAAAGTGGCGAGCAATTCACGTAATAACCTCATGGGATGGTTCGAAAGTAAGCACAAAGCGCGAATCATTGCCGCCGATGCCTAATGAACTTGCCTCACTATTTGATGTTGAAGAACTAAAGAAATACTTGCTGCCCGAAGAACTGGCGCAGCTTGGAGTGGGAGGCAACTAATGGGTTACTTAGCATCGATGCGAATTTGGCGTGGTAACAGTGCTGATGGTCAACTTGAAGAACACAAAGTTGAAGTGAGCGAGGGCGAAGTCGTTCTTGACGTCATTCACCGCCTGCAAGCAACTGAAACCCCTGACCTAGCAGTTCGTTGGAACTGTAAAGCAGGAAAGTGTGGATCCTGCAGTGTTGAAATTAACGGCAAGCCTCGTTTGATGTGCATGACACGTATGAACACTTTTGCTGAAGACGAAACCGTTACCGTTACCCCACTTCGCGCATTTCCAGTCATTAAGGATTTAGTCACTGACGTTTCCTTTAATTACCAAAAAGCGCGCGAGATTCCGGCATTCAAGGGACCAGAGAACTTAAAGCCAGGCGAGTACCGCATGGAACAAATCGATGTGCAGCGCAGTCAAGAATTCCGCAAGTGCATTGAATGTTTCTTATGCCAGGACACTTGTCACGTAATTCGCGACCACGAAGAAAATAAGCCACAGTTTGCCGGGCCACGATTCTTCATTCGAATCGCCGAACTCGACATGCATCCGCTGGATCAGCTCAACCGCACCAAGGCCGCGCAAGAAGAGCATGGCCTAGGTATGTGCAATATCACCAAGTGCTGTACAGATGTCTGCCCAGAACACATCAAGATCACGGATAACGCAATTATTCCTATGAAAGAGCGTGTGGTCGATAAGAAGTACGATCCACTTGTCTGGCTAGGAAACACAATTAGTCGCCGCAAATCCGACTAATCTTGCAATTATGGGGATAACGCAATCAGGCCTGCCAATTGATCCGGTCTATGGACCGAAGTCGCGCGCAGGCTGGCAGCCAGAAACTGAACTAGGTGAGCCTGGCGCATTTCCCTACACTCGCGGCGTTTATCCCTCGATGTACACGGGTCGTCCTTGGACCATGCGGCAGTATGCAGGTTTTGGAACAGCGGCTGAATCTAATGAGCGTTATCACCAACTCCTGGCAGCTGGCACGACTGGCTTAAGTGTTGCTTTCGATCTGCCAACTCAAATGGGATATGACTCGGATCACCAACTCGCCCAGGGCGAAGTTGGCAAAGTGGGCGTGGCAATCGACACCGTTGAAGACATGAAAGTGTTATTCGATCGCATTCCATTGGATCAAGTTTCAACTTCTATGACAATTAACTCACCAGCAGCAACTTTACTTTTGATGTACCAGTTGGTTGCCGAAGGTGAAGGCATTGCTGGCTCTGCGCTAAATGGCACAATTCAAAATGACGTTCTAAAGGAATATATTTCTCGTGGAACTTATATCTACCCGCCCGCACAATCATTGCGTTTAACGACTGATATTTTTGCCTATTGCGCAAAAGAAATTCCACGCTGGAACACCATTTCAATTTCTGGATATCACATGGGTGAAGCAGGCGCCACTCCTGCCCAAGAAATCGCATTCACACTTTCCAATGGCATTGAATATGTGAGAGCTGCCGTTGCTGCTGGGATGCAAGTTGATGATTTTGCGCCACGACTAGCTTTCTTTTTTGTTTCCCGCACGACACTTTTAGAAGAGGTGGCTAAGTTTCGAGCTGCACGTCGGATTTGGGCGCGTGTTATGAAAGATGAATTTAAAGCAGTTAATCCAAAAAGTCAGATGCTGCGCTTTCATACTCAGACCGCAGGCGTGCAATTAACGGCGCAGCAACCAGAAGTGAACTTAGTCCGCGTAGCAGTGCAGGGTTTAGCCGCGGTATTAGGCGGAACTCAATCTCTTCATACGAATTCTTTTGATGAAGCGATTGCGCTCCCTACCGAAAAAGCTGCTCGGCTAGCTCTTCGTACCCAACAAGTATTAGCTTATGAGACCGACATAACTACAACAGTTGATCCATTTGCTGGTTCGTACGTTGTTGAGGCCTTGACTGACGAAATTGAAGTTGAAATCCTGCGATTGATGGGCAAAGTTGAGGAATTCGGCGGTGCAACTAAAGCTATTGAAGTCGGCTTCCAGAAGAATGAAATTGAGACATCGGCATACGATTACGCACTTCAAATTGATAAAGGTGAACGCATCATTGTTGGTGTAAACAAATTTGCGATTGATGTCGAGGAGAAATATGAGCCTCTTCGTGTGGATCCAGCAATTGGAGAACAGCAAGTCGCCCGCCTAGCCGCAATTCGTGCCGCCCGTGACAACACTGAAGTAATGCGCGCGCTAGATGCAATTAAAAGAGCGGCAGAGTCCACCGATAATTTAATGTACCCAATGAAACAAGCACTAGCTGCGAAAGCCAGTGGCGGCGAAGTTGCCGATGCATTGCGCGAAGTCTGGGGTCGTTACAACCCGCCAGATATTTTCTAGATAGAAATTACTACTTAATTTCCAGCAGGCTTATCATGATAGAAATTACTACTTAATTTCCATCAGTTCCGTGCCCGTTGGAACTGTTGCTCCCACTTCGGCAGTTAATCCCGAAATAATTCCTGACTTGTGGGCAGTTAAGGGCTGCTCCATTTTCATGGCTTCCAAAACAATAACGAGATCACCTTGGGCAACTTCTTGCCCTTCGGTTACTGCAATTTTCACGATAGTTCCCTGCATGGGAGCGACTACTGAATCCCCGCTACCTGCTCCGCCAGTTTTCTTACCAATTTTGCGGGCTGGCTTTTTTGCGCCACCGGCAGAACCGATAGCCATGTCAGAAGGCAAAATAACTTCGATTCGACGGCCATCAACTTCAACCGTGATTGGAGTTCGCTGGGCAGCTTCTGCCAAGTCGCCAGGGGAACCAGAGAACGCTGGAATAGTGTTATTGAATTCCGTCTCAATCCAACGAGTATGCACTGAAAATGGCGTAGTTGGATCAGCTGGTGCAAATGCCGGATCACTTACAACTGCGCGGTGAAACGTAAGGGCGGTAGCTATGCCATCGATTTCAAATTCAGCAAGTGCTCGACGGGAACGCTCAAGGGCTTCTTGGCGAGTGCTGCCGGTAACTATTAGCTTGGCTAGTAGCGAATCGAAATTGCCACCGATGACATCACCCTTTTCAAAGCCGGCATCTAAGCGAATACCTGGGCCACTTGGTGGATTCCAAACCGTAAGTGAACCTGGAGCTGGCAAGAAGCCACGACCTGGATCTTCGCCATTAATTCGAAATTCTATGGAATGACCGCGCAGCTGCGGATCGCCATAACCTAGCGCTTCACCTTGGGCAATGCGGAATTGTTCTCGTACTAAGTCAATGCCAGCAACTTCTTCCGAGACCGGGTGCTCAACCTGAAGGCGAGTATTAACTTCCAGGAATGAAATAGTGCCGTCTAGCCCTATTAAGAACTCACAGGTTCCAGCGCCAACATACTTTGCTTCCTTCATGATGGCTTTGCTTGATGAATAAAGTTCATCGATTTGGGCTTGTGACAGGAACGGCGCTGGTGCCTCTTCTACAAGTTTTTGGTGTCGACGTTGCAATGAGCAATCGCGGGTTGAGACGATAACAACGTTGCCATGTTCATCAGCTAGACACTGTGTTTCAACGTGACGTGGGTTATCTAAATATCGCTCGACAAAACATTCACCGCGACCAAATGCGGCAACTGCTTCACGAACCGCAGATTCAAATAACTCAGGAATTTCCGCTAAGTCGCGCGCGACTTTTAGGCCGCGACCACCACCACCGAATGCTGCCTTAATTGCGATTGGCAAACCATGTTCTTTTGCGAATGCAACAACTTCATTACTGTCTTTAACTGGATCTGGAGTTCCTTGCACCTGTGGGGCGCCAGCGCGAGCTGCAATGTGACGAGCCGAAACTTTGTCACCTAAATCGCGAATTGCTTGTGGCGGAGGACCAATCCAAATCAAACCAGCAGAAATAACGGCTTGTGCAAAATCGGCATTTTCTGACAGAAATCCATATCCTGGGTGAACTGCATTGGCACCAGATTTCTTAGCTGCATCGATTAATTTTTCAATAACCAAGTAGCTTTCTGCCGCGGTACTGCCGCCAAGAGCGAAGGCTTCATCTGCAACTTTTACGTGCAGAGCATCTCGATCTGGTTCTGCGTAAACTGCAACACTGGCAATACCTGAATCGGCGCAAGCGCGCGCGACTCGAATTGCGATTTCGCCACGGTTTGCAATCAGAACTTTTTCAATCTTGCGATTGGCGCCCACGTAAACTCCTTGAAATTCAAAACTTAAGTCATTAGTTAACTAAGTCTATTAGTCCCAAAGTTGCGTCCATTCAATGCTCATGTCCTTAGTAAATTCGCGCAAAAGTGCCAAAGATATCCCGCCCACTGCAGGGCTATCACCGGTCATACGAGTTATAAAAGCTGCGCTTTTACCCTCGTGCGTAAATCCACCAGCAACTTCCAGGGGCTCGCCACTTGCAACATATGCGGCAATCTCAGCATCAGAAATATCTGCAAATTCAACTTTTGCCCCGGCCGCCCCAGATCTAACTTCACCAGAAGTTAAATCCTTTACCCAGTGCCCAGTATGCAAGTAGCCAGATTTGCCCCGCATTTGCTGCCAACGTGCGATTGCAATTTCTGGCGTGCCCGGTTTACCCAGAGACTGGCCAGCAAATTCCAGCATCGAGTCAGCTGCAATAACTAACAAAGCTCGATCTTCGGTGACTGTGATGTTGGCACAAACTGATTCACCTTTTGCTTTCGCGAGCGCAATACACAATTTCTGCGTACTAATAGGGGAAAGAGTTGCTGCAATTTCATCCTCATCTACGTAACTCACTTGGACCAACGGCGTGATGCCAGCGTTTTTTAGTAAGGAGTAACGCGAAATTGAGGCGGAGGCAAGTAATACGGTGCGTGACATTTTTAAGTAGTGTGGGTCTAGTACGGATGCGGTAGCGCAGAACGACGCCAAGTACCAGCGCCGTGCTCGAATGATTTACGAACGCCTCGATGTGCGGCATTCCATTCTGGGCGAAGCGCACGCTGCTTTTTAGCTTGGGCATTTTGCGCTGCTTGCGCAGTGATTACCATAATTACAGCTGCAAGTTCTTGTGGATCTGGTTGCCCTCGAACAACTTTAAATTCCTGACTCACAGCGGAATGTTTCCATGCTTTTTAGGAGGCAGAATTTGGCGCTTACCTTGAAGTGAACGAAGTGCCTTCACAACGCTAACCCGTGTTTCGTGCGGCAAAATAACGCGATCAATGTATCCGCGTTCTGCTGCAACGTAAGGATTCGCAAACTTATCGTCGTATTCTTCAAGTAAGCGAGCGCGCTCTTCATCTGGTTTCTTGGCGTCAGCTAGTTCCTTGCGGTACAAAACGTTAACTGCGCCTTGGGCGCCCATGACGGCAATCTGGGCACTTGGCCAAGCCAGGTTGAGGTCAGCCCCCAGGTGCTTAGAACCCATAACGTCGTATGCTCCGCCGTAAGCCTTGCGAGTAATTATGGTGATCAGTGGCACAGTTGCTTCGGCATATGCGTAAAGCAACTTAGCGCCGCGACGAATTATTCCTTGCCATTCTTGATCAGCGCCTGGCAAAAAGCCTGGAACATCGACCAAGGTAATAACTGGAACATTGAAAGCGTCACAAGTCCTAACGAAGCGAGCGGCTTTCTCACTGGCATCGATGTCAAGAGTGCCAGCGAACTGCATTGGCTGACTTGCAACTACACCAACAGGTCGACCTTCAACTCGGCCATAACCACAAATAATGTTTGGCGCAAACATGCTTTGGGTTTCCAAGAATTCACTATCATCAACAATTGCTTCGATAACTTTATGCATGTCGTAGGGCTGATTTGGTGAATCTGGAATGATGGTGTCTAAAGAAAGGTCGAGATCCGAAGTCTCTAGATCTGCTTCAATCTCAACGTAGGGCACTTCGTCCATGTTGTTGCTTGGTAAAAATGACAATAAGTTCTTTACGTAATCCAGCGCATCATCTTCATCGCTAGCCATGTAGTGCGCAACACCAGATTTAGTATTGTGAGTTCGGGCACCACCTAGGTCTTCGAAGGCAACTTCCTCGCCCGTCACAGTTTTAATGACCTCAGGGCCAGTAATAAACATGTGTGAAGTCTGATCAACCATGACAATGAAGTCAGTCAATGCTGGAGAGTAAACAGCGCCACCTGCGCAGGGCCCAAGAACTAGTGAAATTTGTGGAATAACTCCGGAGGCGTGTGCGTTTCGTTTAAAAATTTCACCATAAAGCCCTAAGGAGACAACGCCTTCCTGAATACGAGCACCACCGGAATCATTTATTCCAATCATTGGCACGCCAGTCTTGAGTGCGAGGTCCATAACTTTGCAAATCTTTTCACCAAATACTTCACCAAGTGATCCACCGAACACTGTGAAATCCTGTGCAAAAACACAAACCTGACGGCCATCAATCGTCCCGTAGCCGGTGATTACGCCATCACCATAAGGGCGATTTTTTTCTAAACCGAAGTTATGTGAGCGGTGTCGAACTAAACCATCAATTTCCTGGAAAGAACCCTGGTCCAAAAGACGCTCGATTCGTTCCATGGCTGTTAGCTTTCCTCGAGAATGCTGTTTTACCGCAGACTCGGCCTGCTTGCTGACTGCATCATCACGGCGGCTTTGCAAATCTGCAATCTTTCCAGCAGTTGTATGTATGTCGAAAGCTTTCTTAGCTTTATCGGCGCTCACTGTTTCCTCCGAACTAGTCCTTCGCCTACCCTAGCGATGTGACTAAAAAAGATTTGAGACATCGGCGTCCAGCGCTTGATCCTGCTCTTATATTAAGTGAGTTGGCCAACGGATCATCAAACTGGCGCGATATATCGGTGATAGCCCAAGTAACCTCCACAAATGATGTCGCTATTGCTCGATTATTGGAATCTCCCAACGCTGATGTTTTTGCAGTAACTGCAGATGAACAAGTGGCAGGACGGGGGAGATTGCAGCGGGAGTGGACCAGTGCATTTGGCGCTGGTATTGCGCTCAGCATTGCGGTTCCTACTGCACGCTTTAATTGCCCGACTTCGGCCATCCCATTGTTGGTAGGCGTTGCTGTTAATACCTGCCTACTAAGACACGGGGTAGATGCAAAATTAAAGTGGCCAAATGACTTGATGATCACCACAACCTCGGGTGAACTCGGAAAAGTGGGTGGGATTTTGGTGCAGCTTCAGAATAATCATGTAGTTGTGGGGATTGGAATCAACACTGATTTAGCAGTAGCGGAACTTCCAACACAACTTGCCACCTCATTAGCAATTGCCGGATTCGAAATCCCGAGAGAGGTATTAATTGCTCAGATCCTCGCGGAACTCGAAATGACCACAGGGGATAGTGCGAAAGATTGGTACAAAAAATATATTTCCATGAGCAGCACTCTTGGAAATCGAGTCAACGTAACTAATCTCAAACAAGAGACACTAACGGGGCTCGCCAAATCGATTTCAACCTCAGGCGCCTTGATACTTGAAACTGATCAGGGACTAGTTGAGGTAACTGCTGGCGATGTAACGAAGGTTCGCACTTGAACGGCAAAACGTTTCTAAACTCTGGCTCGTGAAGCATATTAGTTCTTTTCGGTAATTGAATCTTCCTCAGGGAATACCCAATTGTGATAACTCCAAAAGCGAAACATAGTTCCCAAAACTAGCCCAATTACATTGGCGCTGATGTTATCAGCCAGCGCACTTTCATATCCAAGTACATAATGACTTACCCAGAGACACGAAAGCGCGATTACCATTCCAATTAAATTGAAGACAAAAAATAAGGTGTATTGGCGTCTCACTGTTGATCGGCTGCGATCTTTAAAAGTCCAATGACGGTTACCTGCAAATGCAAAAGTTGTGGCGAATAGAACGCTGATAACTTTGGCTGTTAGTGGTTTGTCGAAGAGAACTCCTTCACCACCTGCGAAGCGCAAAAAATTGAAAATCACTAAGTCGATTGAAAAGGCTATTAAGCCAATAACGCCGAATTTTCCAAGCTCTTTTTGCAAGTTGGCTAGGAGGTCTTTTAATCGCACCTCCATAGATTAGCCAATGTTCAAGGCGATTGCGACCAAAGGTGTCTTGATGTGCCCGGAGTGCGGTAAATTTACAGGTCAAAGCAATTAGTAACTTGCTTCATCAGCAAAGGAGGCTAGCTATGACCCAGCGCATATTGGTAATCGAAGATGACCAATCAATTGCTGAGATAGTTGGAATCTTGCTGCGCGGTGAAGGATTTGAAGTTTCATATTGTGCTGACGGAATTCAAGCTATGAGCGCCTTCAATACGGTTTTACCCGATCTAGTGCTTCTTGATCTTATGCTTCCCGGGAAAGATGGAATTGATGTTTGTCGCGACATTCGGGAAATCAGTGGAGTACCCATTGTGATGCTCACTGCCCGAAGTGACTCGCAAGACATAGTTACTGGCTTGGAGTCAGGAGCCGATGACTACATCGTTAAACCAATTAAGAATGAAGAGTTACTAGCTCGAATTCGTGCCCGACTTCGTTCTATTGAAACACCCGTAATTAATGAGATATCAATCGGTGATTTAGTCATTGACATAGCCGGACATAGCGTTAAACGTGGTGATGTCTCTATTTCGTTAACGGTTCTCGAGTTTAAGTTACTTTTGACATTAGCTAAGCGACCTTGGCAAGTTTTTTCCCGTGAATCCCTTCTTGAACAAGTATGGGAATACCAGCATTCAGCAGACACCAGATTAGTTAATGTGCATGTGCAGCGGCTTCGAGCAAAAATTGAGTTAGACCCAGAACACCCACAGGTTGTTGTAACAGTCCGTGGAGTTGGTTACAAAGCAGGGCTAACTTAACTCGTGAGCACAACGGCTCATTTTAGTTTTTCGCCCTCAACAACTTGGCGAAGAAATCTACAATTGCGACTTGTCACCATCACAATCGTGCTCTCTGCAACAGTTTTAAGCATTGTTGGAATTTCTTTGGTTAATCAGGTCACAACGGGCTTATTGGAAACTAAGCAGCAAAACGCCTTGGCAGAAGCTACTGCAGCGAGACTTGAGGTGCAGCGATTGCTGGATGCATCTGATGCGGGATTAGTTGCTCCGAATATAACGAGAATTGTTGATTCGGTAATTACGGCACTTGCAATTCGCTCTGGTTCACCAGGAATTTATGAAGCTCTATTTCTAAGCGATCCAGATTTAGTTGGAGTTCCTGAGCGTGGCACGAAACTCATTTCACAAGTTTCAATTCCAGAAACACTTCGAAGTGCCATAACCGAGCGGGATCGCCAAGCCTGGGCATATGGAACTTTGTTCTACGAAGGCGGCGTAACAAAGCCAGGCCTAATCGTAGGTTCGCCAGTAAATATCCCGAGAGTGGGTGCTTATGAACTTTACATATTGTTTCCATTGGATAAAGAGCAAAAAACAATTGATTTAATTCGGCAGGCTGTTGCGATAACTGGAATTATCTTGCTAATTAGCTTGGCCGTACTTGCCTGGTTTATCACTTCGCGGGTGACGGAACCGGTTCGTGAAGCAGCCCAGATTGCAGATCAAATTGCATCTGGTGACTTAGACCAAAGGATGCAGGTACGAGGGGAGGATGACATTGCTCGTCTTGCAGGATCAGTAAATGAAATGGCGACAAGTTTGCAGCGCCAAATCGTTCGATTAGAGACCCTATCTCAATTGCAGCAGCAATTTGTCTCGGATGTATCCCACGAATTGCGAACACCACTAACTACCGTGCGAATGGCAAGTGAAATGATCTACGATGCGCGAGGTGATTTCGATCCAGACATGGCTCGATCTGCAGAACTTCTGCGAAACCAAGTAGACCGATTCGACATACTACTTAGTGACTTATTGGAGATGAGCAAAATTGACGCTGGTGCGTCAACACTTATTTTTGGTGCGTTAGATTTAAACAAATTAACCGAATCGATTTTGCAAGAAACTAAGCACATTGCGTTAGAGCACGAAACCACTTTTAGTTTTGACGGCACAGAAAATGCTTTAGTTTTTGCTGACAAGCGTAGAGTGTCGCGCATTATTCGAAACTTAATTGTAAATGCTGTAGAGCATTGCGAAGGTTCTCCAATTGAGGTTGCAGTGGCTACCAATGAATCCTGCGTTTCGATTTCCGTGCGAGATTTTGGACAAGGGATTGCGGCAGCAGATATTCCACGAGTCTTTGGGCGTTTTTGGCGCGCAGATCCAGCACGACCACGCACCCTCGGTGGCACCGGTTTGGGACTTTCTATTTCAGCTGAAGATGCCGCACTACATGGTGGCCAGATTGATGTTTGGGGCTCACCTGGCGAAGGCGCACAATTCGTCTTATCTTTACCAAAAACACAAGAGGGTAAAATTATTCAAGTTGCGATTTTGGCAGGTGCGCCGTGAAAGTAAAAGTGAAATTTGGAATACTTTTGCTGTCCCTGACACTTTCAGGCTGTGGTGGCATACCAATTTCCAGTGAAGTCTATTTTGGTGAAGTTGTATCTGAAGACATTACGGCGCAATTCGTTCGAGTGATTGCTCGACCGCCAAGCGAAGGTATGACACCAGAAACAATCGTCCGTGGCTTTTTGGATGCTTGCGCAGATCCAGCGCAGGACTATGGAATTGCGCGACAGTACTTAGTGCCAGAGTCTGCAAGTGCTTGGAACCCGGACACGGGAATAGAAATTTATGATGTTAGCACCATGCAAATCTCAGGTGAGGCACCGAATCTGGTAGCAGTTGCAGCAAAGAAAGGGGACATTACCGATCTTGGCAAATACGCTAGTGCGAATCCGGGCGCTCAGACATCAAGTAATTTCGAATTAATACAGGACGAATTGGGGCAGTGGCGAATTTCCAAGCTAAGCAACGGCATTTTGCTTTCAAGTGGTGACGTCGACCGGTCATTTAGAAGTTTTCCAATTTACTTTTTCAATTCCGCATTGACGTCTCTAGTTTCAGACTCACTCCTTGTCCCAGTTAGCAAATCAGGCGCAGCTACATCGTTAGTGCTTTCACTTCTTGCTGGCCCATCGCCCTACCTCGCTCCCGTAGCTGTCACTGCTTTCCCAGTAGGAACCAAATTGACTTACGGTTCAGTTCCTGTTGTCAATGGCGTGGCTCAAGTCGATTTAACCAAGGAAATCCTAGGAGCTGACGAGGTAACTCGACGAGCGCTGTCAGCGCAGTTAGTTTGGACACTGAGTGTGCTGCCAAATGTATCGGGGGTACAAATCTCAGTTTCCGGGCAACCATTTGTCTTGTCTGACATCGGAGCCATCCAAACAGTATCTGACTGGCAAAGAAGCTCGCCACTTCCAAATGAAAGCCTGCGCACTTTAAACGTGATTCGTAAGGAAAAAATATTTACGATAGGTGGTGAGTCGGATGAAGTACGAGCGACTGCGCAAACTGCCTTGTTGTCTGGCTCGGCAAGTCAAAATAGTTTAAGAATTGCTGTCGTGACATCCGATTTGAAATCACTGCTGGTTTCAGAATCTGATTCAACTGAATTCACCGTGTTAGCCCAAGGCGAAGTTATTTCTCGACCGTCTTGGGATAATTCTGGTCGAATTTTCTATGCTGACTTTGGCCAAGGCGTCACCGAAATCTCTGAAGACGGATCTATCAGAAATGTTCTTGCAGATGTTTCGGTATTAGGTAACACCCAACAAATTAAAAAAATAGCTATTGCAGGGGATGGCGTTCGTGTTGCCGTGGTGTATTCCGATGGCGTTTCCGACGTCCTTGCAGTCGGAGCAATTTTTCGAACGGAAACGGAAACTAGAATCATTGGACTCCACAGAGTTGAGCAGGACATCACTCAAGTCACAGATATCGCCTGGAGTACACCAACTTCGATAGCAGCACTTGGATCGGACCAGCTAGGTAGTGAACTCTTTTTTACTATTTCACTAAACGATGGAAAAGTCAGTACTCGTAGTTTGCCAGTGGGCGCTTTGACTATGGCTGTAGATGGTGCTGGAAACATATTTGTTGGAGCGGTAGATGGAGCTAAACAAGTTATTTACCAAAAAAGAGTCGCCTTGTGGTCGGAAGTCACGCAAGGTAGCGGAATGTTTTTTACTCGCTAGGTCCACAACATCAAGTAATTAACAGTACGTTGCAATTGTTTCAAAATAGGTTCGATGTTGGAATCATTGCTCAGTGTCTATTTATCGCGAGCTTCTATTCACGCCGCAATGTCTTGTATGCGCCCGATTAGGCAGACCAATTTGTCTTGTCTGTCATCTGCAACTAAAGCCATTTTTTACCAGGAGACTTGC
>JASJMK010000042.1:0-3709 GCA_037619625.1 Actinomycetes bacterium | reverse complement strand
GGAGAAAAAATGGCAACCACTAAAAAGTCCACGCAAGAACTTGCCGACATTGATCGGGCACACATAATTCATCCTTACTTGCCAAAATCCACAACTGAACGGGTGATCATGTCCCGTGGCCAAGACTGTGCGCTCTGGGATACCGATGGCAAGGAATATCTTGATGCCACAGGTGGACTATGGTTGGCCCAAATTGGTCATGGACGCGATGAAATAGCTGCGGTTGCTGCCGAGCAAATTTCGACTTTGGAATACTTCACTAGTTTTTGGGAATTCAGTAATCAACCTGCAATTGAGTTAGCAGCAAAATTAGTTAAGATCTCACCGGAGAATATAAATCACGTGTACTTCACAAGCGGTGGCTCCGAAGGAAATGAAGCGGCAATAAAGATGGCGCGCTACTACCACCACCGAAAAGGTGAAGTTGGCCGCGATTGGATTTTGGCTAGAGAAAAGGCGTACCACGGAGTTGGTTACGGCGGCGGTACTCTAACTGGCTTTGACGTTTATCACGATGGCTTTGGCCCCTCAATGCCACACGTTGAGCACTTAACCACGCCTTGGCCATACCGCCAGGATCTTTATAACGGACAAGATCCAACTGACTTCTTAATCAATGAGCTGGAAGAAACCATCGCTCGAATCGGCGCAACCAAAATTGCTGCCATGGTTGGAGAACCGATTATGGGTGTCGGTGGCATGTTAATTCCACCTGATGATTACTGGACCCGGGTGCAAGAAGTTTTGCGCAAGCATGGAATTCTTTTGATCTTTGACGAAGTGGTAACTGCATATGGGCGCGTTGGTGAATGGTTTGCAGCCCAACATTTCAATGTCCAGCCTGACATCATCATTACTGCCAAGGGAATCACATCTGGTTACATCCCATTGGGTGCAGTTCTAACGACAGATGCTGTTGCTTCTGAACTAGAAAAAGATTTTGGGTTCCCAATGGGTTTTACTTACAACGGTCATCCAACTGCGGCTGCTGTGGCGCTTAAGAATCTAGAAATTATCGAACAAGAGGGTCTGCTAGATCGGGCAAAGAAAATGGGGCAATACCTGCACGAAGGTTTGCGCACTCTCTTAGAACTTCCGATTGTCGGAGAGGTGCGTTTTGTTGGAATGATGCATGCGGTAGAACTTGTCACTGACAAGGAAAGTCGCACCCCACTTCCAATGTTGCAACCAATGTTGCCAGACGTGATTCGACGCGAAGAAGGCGTGATTGTTCGTGACTGCGCACACAACTTAGTACTTTCACCGCCATTGATTATGACGGAAGCCCAAGCAGATCGCATGGTTGAGGCGCTGCGAAAAGTTCTAGAACGAACTACGCCAGATGGTGTAATTCATTAGGGAATATTGGAGCAGCCAAATCTAGTTGACTAAAAATAGCAACGACGGGTAATCCCGATTGGAATCACCCGTCGTTGCTATTTTAAGTAGTGAAAAATGATTGGAATTATTACTCCAACACCAAGCGCCATCATGACTACAGCACCAACAGTTCGAAGAAATACCAGTCGATTTCTCGAGGTTACAAACCAATCGCGACTTGAGCCCACCAAGACTCCCCAGGTGCCATCAAGTACGAGAGCGAGCGCGGCGAAGATCGCACCAAAAATTAAGAGTTGGATCGTGATTGATCCGACATCGGGATCAACAAATTGTGGAAACACTGCAGAAAAAAATACTAAAGCTTTTGGATTCAATGAGCCGACGATAAATCCTTGGCGCAAGATTTGATAATTACTAGGCTTAACTTCTTCGATTTTGACCATGTCATCAGCGTGTTCTTGCTTATGTCGCCAAGCATCAATTCCAAGGTGAATTAAATACATGCCGCCAAGGACTTGAACGACAATTAATAGCAACTCATAACGTTGCAGGAGTGGCCCTAAACCAACAGCTATGAACACCGAAAGTAATAGCATTCCCAGCGCATTACCTAATGCAGTAATTAATGCAGTCAGCCGGCCCCAAGCAACTGCTCGAGCAACTACAAACATCACGCTTGGACCTGGAACCAAAATTATTGCCACTGAAGCAAGGACAAACTGCGCCAAATTTTGGGTATTAATCACGCTGAAAGCCTAGCGTTTGTATGGTTTAGAGTTACCAGAAGTAGGGTCAATACTTATGGGGAGATCTCGTGTGATTCTTGTGGCAACCGTGCTTTCCCTTTCCTTATTTGCGCCGGCAAATCCAGTAAACGCAGATGAAGTCCAAATTATTGATTATTGCGGATCGAAAAGTTCTGGGAAAGTTCGAGCTATCACTGTAGGTAGTTGCAAGAAAACGGAACACTCACTTGGCAACCTAGCCTTAACTCCAGCCGAGAAGCGTCCGTATGAATTAGATAAGCACCTCAAGGCCCGTTATTTGGTGGCACGCACTGCTGCCAAGAAAAAGGGCTACGACATTAACATCACCAGTGGTTACCGAAGCCTTGAACGGCAAAAATATCTCTTTAAGCAAGCCGTAAAAAAGCATGGCTCAAAAGCAGAGGCAACTAAGTGGGTGTTGCCGGCAGAAAAATCAAATCACCCATGGGGGCTGGCAATCGATGTTAATTACGGAATAAGTGGTACTAAGGCTAGGCAGTCTGCTGCTTGGCTGGATAAAAACGGATATAAATATGGTTTGTGCCGGCGCTATGTAAATGAATGGTGGCATTTTGAGCCACTCGTTGCACCAGGTACGAAATGTCCCGCCATGGAACCTTACGCTTCTTAGCGAATGCCCAGCGAGTTGGAAAGCTGAGTTGAGACTGCATTCCATGCAGAAATTCCGCGCTCTTCGGTTTTCCAAGTATTTGAATAACCAGTAAAAATCCAACGTGGCTTGTCCTCTTGGTCCCAGACATAGCCCAAAGTATTTATCCGCCAAAGCCCTTCCGGCGGCCTATCTCCTGGGACGGATAAGTACCAACCGTTTTTTACCGCAATAGTCCAATCAGGAATTGTGACACTTCCTGCGCCCCAGGCTTGTTGCGGATTTACTTTTGTCAACAAGTCACGAAGTATGACTCGCTGTGCCTGTGGCAATGCGCTGTCCTGTGTTCCAATTACTTGATTTAAAAGATTAGCTTGATCAAGAGAATTGGTGAGTATGGTTCCCCACGCTCCACCAGTTGTCGTGGAAGTTAATCCGTAACGTTCACCAATTGAAATCACTGCATCGTTTCTACCCATCACATCAAATAGCCGATCTGCAGCGTTATTGTCTGATTGTGTAATCATTAAAGTTAAATCGCTCTCAACGCTGGAAAAATCTAACGTGCCAGCACCTACTAACTCCAGCACTCCCGTTGCAATAATGAGTTTCCCAGTTGACGCAGTTGGGAATACAGATGCTAGCTCACCCATGGAATAAGAGCAGTTTTCTACAAGATCAATGACTGTCGCATTAAAGTCAACTGCGCCGTACTCCATAACCCAAGCGTCAATGAAAGTCTGTGGAAGTGGAGTGTTAGTCGCGCAATCAAATACTGGAGTAGCAACGGGTATCGGGATTGGCGCCGAATCTACTGAAGTGGATTCCGGGCTCAGCAGGCCCGCAAGAAGTTTCAATATAACTAGGAGCAAAATAATGGCTGCGCCAAATACGGCCACTCTTCGCAGCAAATAAGTGCGCTTGGAAGTTGGGTTGTTGCTCACGTGCCCGCGAAAGGAATCGAACCTTCGACCTTCTGCTCCGGAGGCAG